>JAUXWC010000069.1 GCA_030685025.1 Rhodoferax sp. | reverse complement strand
GCACGACGAAGGAATTTCGTGCGGCCTCGATCTTCGGTTTTCGCGACATGGCGACTCCTGTTGTGGATGATGAAGAATGGCGGAAGGTAGAGGATTCGAACCTCTGCGCCGTGGTTCACACGACATCACGGTTTTCA
Source organism: Rhodoferax sp. (assembly GCA_030685025.1). GTDB lineage: Bacteria > Pseudomonadota > Gammaproteobacteria > Burkholderiales > Burkholderiaceae_C > Rhodoferax_D. The sequence goes on along the minus strand of JAUXWC010000069.1, from coordinate 8,869 downwards.
AGACCGGTGCTATAAGCCGCTCTGCCAACCTTCCAAGAACTGGTGCCAAAGGAGGGAATCGAACCCCCAACGCCTGCGCCTTCAACGCAGCGCTCTACCAATTGAGCTACCTTGGCCAAACTGCTGGCGCACCGTGCCGGAGTCGAACCGGCGACCTTTCGCTAGACAGGCGAACACTCTGGCCGCTGAGTTAACGATGCGTGAAAACTGGTGCCCCGCACACGATTCGAATGTGCACGTTCCTGGTTCGTAGCCAGGTGCTCTATCCAGTTGAGCCAACGGGGCGAACGCAATATCGTTGTGCGCGCAGCGGGACTCAAATCACCAGCCTTTGGCGTAGGAGGCAAGCGCTTTATCCGGTTGAGCTCTGCGCGCGTGTTTGGTAGTTCCGGCTGGGATCGAACCAGCGACGACTGGCTTATGAGGCCAGGGCTACTGCCACTGAGCTACGGAACCATTGTGTCCTGGCAGACCGTGATGGACTCGAACCACCGAATGCCACAGTCAAAGTGTGGTGCCTTACCAGCTTGGCGAACGGCCTATGAAATCGTGGCGGAAGATGAAGGATTCGAACCTTCGAGCCGTTGCCGACCGCACCTTAGCAGGGTGCTCCATTACCACTCTGGCAATCTTCCAATAGTTCCCGGTTACGAGTTCCGGGGGTGCCCAATCTTTGCACCCGGTTTCCCACAGCCGCGACATTTCACTGCCGCGGCAACTCCAGCGATTTGTACCTCGCCGGAAATGCGGTTGATCTGGTTGCAGAGGCGAAATTTGAACTCGCGATCTTTGGCGTATGAGACCAACGGGGACGGCCGCTCCCCTACCCTGCAATGTCTGGAGTCGGTAAGGGGATTCGAACCCCTGTCTACTGGGATGAAAACCCAGTGTCCTAAGCCGCTAGACGATACCGACAAAACTGGTGCCCACGGTCGCGACTTGAACGGACGGCCTATCGCTTACAAGGCGATTGCTCTACCAACTGAGCTACGCGGGCTGTTGAGATTCCAATTCGGCTGTGTCTGCACGTGAGCACGCGGCGTGACGCCGACGAGGGTTCCCTCACTGCACCGGCATGCCGACACATCCCACTCCATCGTTCCCGCGATGGCGCATGAGTGGTAGTGCACAGGCACACCCGAATTGGAGCGGATGGTGAGATTCGAACTCACGACAGCTTGCTTGGAAGGCAAGCGCTCTACCGACTGAGCTACATCCGCAAAATTTGCGAGACGCGTACCGTCCAGTGGTGGGTGCGGCCTCGCGGCATATTTTTAACGATCATCCGCCTGGTTGGCGGTAGCAGCGCGATCACTGCATGGTTAGTCCCGTGAAACGGGGGTTGAAAAACAAAACAGGCCCGGATCCTTATCGGAGTCCGGGCCTGTTTGGAAACAGTTTGGAAGTGCGCTGCTAGGCTGGCACTCCCCCCGGTTTGGTCTGATCCTCATACGCGTTGAGCCACAACGATGTGGGCCGCTGCATATGGCTTGGTGCTTCTGTGGATCCGAAGCGACCCAGCGAGCACGCACAACCACACTGACTCGAAATGAGCCTGCGTGCGGTTGAAAAAATGCTTCTGGATATCACGATGGGTCCTTTTGATTGATCTGCATCTAACGTTGCAACCTTGGGTTGCGATGACGTGAACTGTAAAGAGTCTTTACCGCGTTGTCAACACCGTGCACAATCTCTTTTTTGCTTTGTCGTTTTTTTGTCATTCATGCCTCCTATATCGGTCATCCGCCGCCACAACGCGTTGGCGCTGTTCAAAGAATTCGCCGAGGCGCAAATCGCAGCAGGAGTACCGCCAAAAGGCCTTGAGCAAACGTTTGCTGCGCAGATTCAGATCTCCCCCAGCCTTTGGAGTCAAGTGAAGTCCTCGCGGCCAATCGGGGACCAAATGGCGCGACAGGTTGAGGCCCTGTGCAAGAGAGAAATCGGCTGGCTTGACATCGAGCGGGCGCACGACATTGCTGACACCGCAGAGGCCTACTTCATCGAGGAGGCTCGAAAGGCATGGCGCGTGCTGAACGCCAAGGGTAAGCGTGAACTGCTGCGCGAAATCAAGCGACATCTGCTTTGATGGCGCGTTTGAACACGCGTGCCCAAGTTTCAAGTGGCCGGGCCGTTCGGTCAGGCTTCCTGAACTTTGCGGAGCAGGTCTTCAAGAGTTGGCTCCACTCGCTCCATCCCTAGCGCCAGCATTTGCTGATAGACCTACGCCACGGCCCGAACTCGGAAATCTGGTGGTGTAGGAAATTGTGTCGCTTGGTCCCGTAGCGCATTTGGGGCATTCGATTGACGTTATGTAGGCGCCTGTAGGCGCCGACAACCACACCAGTGGCGCGCTACATCCATTTCCAAATGGCAACGAAAATCCTACGCATGGGCAAGGCCGCAGGAAGCCGCCACTGTCGCGGCAGAGCTGGCGTGTAGGAATACGAATGTTTCACCGCTGATCGCTCCCGGCGGGCGTTGGAATACCCTGGCGGAGCCACTGGACTACGGCAACTTCGGGGTCGATAAGCCGCCACCGTTGGTCCTGCCACAGATCCCTGGCAACTTCGTCACGCTGCTCGCGATGCAGGCGCGGCCATTGCGCATGCAGGCGGGCAGAGCATCTTGCGATCCATTCACTTGTGTCCATTCAGTCGGCTCCTGGTTCGTTATACTGTTGTTTCATACAGTATATCGGCTTTCGGAGAAGAGTAGACGAATACAGACCGACCATAGGCAGCCTGGCCCCGCAACACTCTTGCCGACGAGGGCTGTGAACCGAGCCGCCGTGGCGGCAACGTGATCCCCACACTACATGGACCCGGCTGTTACAAGATTCACCTGCGAAGTGAATTTTGTGTGTGTCTGGGCCCCGGCCCGGTTTCTCTTCAAAGCCCGCTCGTCAAAGCGGGCTTTGTCGTTTTTGATCTTTGAGTTGCTTTGTTACCTGGTCAGCTCCTGGGTGGTTTACGGTCCATCTGGCCATCAGCGTGAAGGCAGCTCCGGTTGCGGCACCTCGCCAGCACGCCAGACCCAATGGGCAAGCGTGCTTTCTTGGATGAGACTATCCACGGTGCGCGCGAAATCATGGGAAGCACCAGGCGGAATCACATACAGCGCGGTGGGCTGTGGCAGGGTGTCCGACAAAACCGCGCACGCCAGCGGACGGGTGAGCGGCATGTTGTAGCGCATGCCTTTCAGGAATCGACGACCGTGTTGAGTAGCGGCGTCGAGCACCTGCTTGTCGTAGGCGCTCTCAAAAGGGATCCAATTCTCGGTGACACACATCAGAGCCGCCTCTTCGAACGAGGCCACGCCGGTGGCCCCAATGCCGAACGTTCCGATCACCAACAGATGGGTGCCTTCCATTGCATCCCAGAGACCCAACTCGACCTCAAACCGTTTGATCAACCTTCGGTAGATGTCGTCGTTGAGCATGAAGTGGCAATCGGGCAGGTGCTTGAGCACGATCTTGTGCCCGTAGCGGGACGGTGCCAGCTCCTTGACCTCGCCGATCACAAGCATCAACTTCCTGGCACCCTTCTCGGCCGCCGTGATTTGCATCAGTTGCCCCTGGCGACGCTGCGCGATCTCAGCCTTCTGTTCGGCACTGAAGGACTCTGGAATGTAGAGCATGCGAGCCAGGCTCACGCCTTTGGCCATCTTGTCCTCGGCGGCCTGAAGCAGATACTTGCGAATGACGTACCAGCTACGCTTGCCGGCCATCGCTGGCGCCCAGCGATTGAACCCTGCCTCCTCCCACAAGTAGTGCAAAGTGCCACGCAGTGACAGCCTGCTGCCGGCGGTCTTCGCGCTCTCGCCATCCTTGGCACTTGGCGCCGGCGCGCTGCGGCTGGCTCCTTTGGACAGAGAAAAATCAAACTTTAGGAGGGTGATTCCCTCTTCGGGACCTGGTTGAATCGCGGAGCCAATAACCTGGCCAAGTCCCGATAACTCTGACGGTGGTTCGTAGGAATCGCATGCTGGCGCGTGGTCGACGCCAGAGTTCGGCATCCGCTTGACGAGATGCCTGCCCTCGAACCTTGCGATGTACATTTCGATGCCCGGCGTGCGGCAAAGACACAGCGGCCGCACCTTGGTGCCATAGATGCCGGCCAGCGCCTCCGACAAACCAGGATCGTCGGTATGAATGGACCTGTTAGCAACTTGGTATGCAGACATGTTGCGCTCCTTCACCAGACCAGAATTTGAGCCTTACTACGGACCGCGACCGACGCCAGCCTAGAGCCCGTCGCGCGGTGGGCGTGCCGGCGCGAAGTCGGTCACCGTAGTTCAAGTCGGCGCTCCACTGGCGGGTAGCACAAACCAGCGTCCGCACAGCCTTGGACCTTCACCAACAGCGCGGTTGTCATCCCGGACATTTCCACGGTCAGGATCGTCAAGCCGCGATAGTGCTCGTCCGCAGTGTCTGGGGAGTTGACCTTCGCTATCTTCGCATCGTCACCAACCGCGCTAACCTGAGTGCGCGCCCGGTACAGGGCGTACCCCTTGGCCACAGTGAGTCGGACTTCAACGAAGCCTGGCTTGGTCTGCTTCGCCTCTACTTTGAATGCTTCTTCGGGAGTCAGAAACGTCGCCGCGATCAGTGGACCGGGCGACAGGGCGGCCAAGAACCCAAGGACCGCTACGCAACACCCGCGGAGCAGCTCGTTCATAGGGCGCGCGTTCCTTTACAAACAGGGTAGCGCGTGCATCCCAGAAACTGAGAGCCGGCGCGTGGACCGCTGGAAACACGACGCTCGACCATTCCGCCGGAACATTTCGGACAGGTGACCCGTTGGTTCAAGGCGACCGGATTGGGCACCGTTTCTGCCGCATGCGGATCCGCGTGGAGATCGGTGACGGGCCGGAGTTGCCGCACCAGGTCGATCAAACGCAGCCCATCGATCAGGGTGATGTTGTTGTCTGCTGCAAATCCCCAAGAGTCACCGGTGAACGTGCCGCAGGTGACCACGATGCCGGCGTCGGCGCGTTCTGCGGTCATGGTCCCGAGTAGCTCACGGACGATGTTCACGCTGACCGTCCTGGCCTTCCACTGCTTGCACTGCACCACGGTCTTGTGCCTCCCTTGACGCAGTACAACGTCAACGCCTCCGTCGGGGCCGTTTCCCCCAAGCCGCTGTGCCGAGTACCCCATTCGGGCATAGATGGCGCGGACCACCATTTCGAGCTCCCACCACGACATCGAGCGCAGCGAGGCGACATCACGAAGCTTCGCGATCAGTTGTCGCTCTCGCCGGACGCGCCAGAGAGCGAATGGAGCGGGCGTCAAGAGAAGCAGGGCCAACATCGGTGCGGCCGAAACCGAGACTGGACCTAAGCGTCCAAGTTCCGTGTGAGAAGCAACGTAGCCAGGTATCAGCCACCGCAATCCGATATACGCTGTCGCTGACAGAGCAAGACTCAGATACCAGGGCATGTCCACCATGGACTTGAAGAAGCCGCCTCCACGAGGTCGCCGGCTAATCACGGGGATCGCGCGCGCGTTGAGCACTGCGGTCCTGTGACTTCAGGCGGCGCCTGGCGATGGCCAACGTCATCGCACTGAGCGCCTTGACTGAAGGAACGGCCAACACACCCCCAACCAAGAAGAGTCCGTTGAACCAAACCAACCAGGCCGTGGTGTCATAGGAACCCGCAGGGAACAAAACTGGCATCAGCAGGCCGAAGCCTAAGGCGCTGAACGCCCATTGCTTGAAGTTGCGGCTCACGTTTTGCAAGCAGGTGAGCGATCGCATGCCCATCTTGAATTCGAAGCTACGAAGCGCACAAGCAGCAAGCCATGCCGCCGCAAACGGCACGACAAAGCCAGGATACAGACCCGTGAAGCGGTACAGCGAAGCGGACAACACCAGTGCGAGCCCGCCCGCCGCAGCGGCGATTGTCAGGTCGACGCCGCTATACGTGCGATCGTCCGTTGTTGCAGGGGCCGTTGATGCGCTCACTTGGTCGCACTCCTTGCTCCGGATCCGGCCAATTTCGAGTTGACTTTCCAGGCATAGCTGATGCGCTTTGATTCAGACGCCGCATTGAAGGCGCCTACCGCGCGCCAAGAGTCACCAAACTGCTGTTTGTTCTTGGCCAGAATCCAAGCACCAACGTTGATATTGACACACGGCGACATCAGATCCTGTTTAGACAACCCGAACTTGCGACGCAGCAACGGTAACCAACTGCTGTTGATTTGCAAGCATCCTATGTCGTAGGAGCCATCGCGATTTGCTTTGGACGTCGCGGTGCAGTCCCAGCCAGACTCGACGTGCCCAATCGCTGCAAGCAACCCAGCGTCGTGACCAAAGCGTGCAGCGGCGCTGTACAGGCAGGCGGGCGGCTCGCCGCCTGAAACAGGGGTGCACACCGCCATACTGCCAGCGATGATTGCCGCCACCCGCAAAGTCAGGTCCGCTGAGCGTGGCATGAGTTGCTGTCGTCAAAGGGGAACGGCTTGGCGCATCGCGTGAACGGGTCGCAAGCTATGGCTGCAGGGTGATCGGTTGACTGATCGTTTTGCAGCTGGTGAGTAACCCGTTGCAGGCATGAAAAACAATGTTCCCGCTGTAGGGCAGAGTGATGCCGGCCAACGTCACGACGCCAACGGCCGTCTTGCTGTTCTGACAACTAAGCGTGTAAGACGATGTGTCGCTGGAAGTTGCCTTGGCCAAGCTGCACTGAATGGTTTGGCGCGCCTTGCAGGAATAGAGGTCCGACTCCCCGCAGTTCGCGCCAAGAAATTGCCTGTCATCCTGGGAGACCACGCCATCGCCGCTCAAATAGGCCGCAATTACAAATGGATCGCTGGAAGAAATCTCCCAAGCCATCGAAAACTGACCCGAACTGGTCGTCGCACTGATGCTGGAAGCCGAAAGGTTGCCAGTGAGCGAGTACTGATGGACGGCTGTCGTCGCTGTCGCCGGGGTCGGGGAGCTTGTCTCCGAGCCACCACCCCCACCGCAAGCCGTCAATGCTGCGGCCGCCACAGCCAGGCAGAGGTGGATACAGATTGATCTCATAGTGGCTCCTTTTGTCTCAAGCTGTCAAAGTAGGCGCCCGCAGGCGGTACGTCCGAGTAATCACGTTCGCCGTGCATGTCAGCCACCAAGAGCTGTCACCCGACGGGATGTGGTTGCAAAGACATTGAAAATGGATCGCTAGTTGCCTGGCGTTTCATTGCTTAATGTAGCAATTAGCTTACCACATGATAGCAACACAATATAGCGTTACGATTGCTTACAAGTGGCGCACGTATCACCATGCCTTCTCATTGCAACTGTCCATGTCAGGGAATCGAAGTCGCACTCAGATGCTCCAGCCTGAGTACGACTGAATCAACCCCGCGTCTATAATGCGCGCCAGGTGAGTACCGCGCGAACCCTTATCTACGCGAGGAAAGTAGGACTCGAACCGGCATTGGGCGCGCCCAGGGGGAGCATTCGGCGCCAAAACACAGCTCACAAAATACCTTGCCATGGTCGTACCACTTCATAGCACTCTCTTGGCGATCAGCATGATCATGGTCTGGGCGCCAAGCCGTTGGCAGGTGCCACCATGGGTTTTCGTTTTCATTGCAGCGGTCGTTGCAGGACTCCTGCAAGATGTAATTCGGCCAGTCGCAGTGGTCTTCCTGGTGGCGCTGTGCGCGTTTACATACCAGTACCTGAATTGCCGGAATGCGCAACAGAAGCGACTCTGGGGCGTTGCGCTCCTTGTCACCAGCTTGAGCATGGGCCTACAGTTGCTGCCGGGATTCGAGCGGACCGTGGTGGTCGAGAACCTGCGCCTGGCGGCGGACTCCACTGCGATGCGACTGACGATGCATTTCGGTGTCGGAACCGCGTCGCTATTCCTGTTGGTGGCCTTCGCGCCCAGGTTGTCGTCGTTGGAACAATTGCGCGCGGTGGTGCGCCCCACCATGCTCTTGGCCGTGGCCACCGTAATTGGCGTCTTGGGGTTGGCCTGGCTCATCGGTGTGGTTCGACTCGACCCCAAGCTGCCGAACGTCAGTGCGGCGTACCTGATCAGAACTATCTTCTGGACCGCAGTTTTCGAAGAATGCATCTTTCGGGCACTACTCCAAGACTACTTGAGCAGTCTGCGCTTCTTCAGGGCTCGGCCATTCGTGCCTGTTGTGATTCTGGCAGCGGTGTTCGGCCTGGCGCACGACGCGCATTTCGGAGCAATGTTCTGGATCACGGCCGGCGCTGGTTTGGGATACGGGGCGACCTACTACAAGTGCCGGTCGATCGAGGCACCAGTGTTTGTGCACGCGGCGCTCAACGCCGCGCACTTCTTTCTCTTGAGTTATCCGAAACTGATCTGAACGTTTTCCGAGGAAATCCATGAAAGCAAAAGTAGTAATTTCGTTCTGCTGCGCCATCTCGCTCAACGCATGGGCAGCCGACAGCCAACCAGCACCGTCACTTGATCCTGACTATGACTACCCAACGGTCATAACGCCCACGCGATTGCGCCAATCACTTCAAGATGTACCCGCAAGCGTCTCAATAGTCACGCGCGAGCAATTGCGCCAGTACGGCGTCACGGCCGTTCCCGACGCGCTGAGGATGGTTCCCGGCATGCTGGTCACGCAAGTCAGCGCGAGTATCTTCAAAGTGAACTACCACGGCACCAACGTTCAGAACCCCAGACGCATCAACGTTTTGATTGACGGCGTGTCAGTCTATGAACCTGGCTTGTCTGTCATCAATTGGTGTGAATGGTTGTCGAATAGGGCGGAATTCTGGCTGCAAGGTGCAAGTCCAACCAGGCGTTTAAGGCAATGGGGGTGTTGAAGAGAGCCCGAAGGGCGACCGTAGACACCCCCATTGCGCGCGGGTCTAGGCATTGAGGT
>JAUXWC010000068.1 GCA_030685025.1 Rhodoferax sp. | reverse complement strand
CGTGAAGTCGTTGACCACCAACAGATGATCGAAGCCAAGCCGTTCGCGCATGGCCTCGATCGAGAACTGCCAATGGTAGTTGGTCATGCGCACCGAGTCGCCGGACACCGGGTTGGCGATGGCGACGGCGGCGTTCTTGATTGGCGGCAGTGCCAGGGTTGTCAGGCCCGACAGGTAGGCGGTGACCGCCGCATGAAAGTCGGCGTGCTCGGCGCACTTGAGCGAGCGGGTGTGCAAGAACTCGCCGGGAGCCATCTCCAGCGTGAAGCGTGCGTAGGTGCCGCCGATGTCGGCAAGCAGTCTGGGGCTCTCAAAGGGCGGCAAGGACAAGGCGGGCTCCGGTTTCACAGTGGGTTCGGCAAGGCCGGGGAGGCGGAACCGGCAGGGTCCGCCCCGGCCGGATGCGGCCAGCGGTGAGGATACCGCAGACACTCATCCTGTTACCGATCTTGCAAGGCACGGGGAGACTTTTGACAGCCTGGCCGATACGATGACTCTTTTCAAGGAAATTGCATGGCCATAACACCCCCGTTCTTCACCAAACGCGAGCCCGAGCCGATGCCGGTGCGTTCTGCCGCGCCGGCGCATCAAGCTGGTGCGCATGCCCACGCGTCGGGCTCAGGTCAGCCCACGGCTCAAGCCGCCAACGCCGTCAGCCCTGCGTCGGCTGTGGTTCCACCCCCCGTCAAGGAGGGCGGCAGCAAGCTCACTGTCGGGCCCAACATCAAGCTCAAGGGCGTTGAGATCACCGATTGCGACACACTGGTGGTTGAGGGTCTGGTCGAGGCCACGATGGATTCGCGAGTGATGCAAATCTCGGAGCGGGGTGCGTTCAAGGGCTCGGCCGAAATCGACATCGCCGAGATCCATGGCCAGTTCGATGGCAACCTGACGGTGCGCCAGAAACTGGTGATCTTCGGCACCGGGCGCGTCAATGGCAAGGTGCGCTACGGCAAGGTGGTGATCGAAGAGGGCGGCCAGCTCACCGGCGACATCCAGTTTGGTGCGACACCGGTGTCCAAGCTTGCCGCCGCGGAACGCCCAGGCCTGTCGTTGGCAGTCTAGCCCCCACGCTTGCCACTTCGTGTGCTGCGCTGCCCCCGAAGGGGCGCGTTCCACCTTGGGACGGCCCGGCGGTGAAACTAGCGCCAAGCAGATCCCGGATTTTCGCAAAGCGCCGCGACGGCATTCGGCGCTGGCTGGCAAGGTGTCAAGCCCGCATGTCATCCAGCGCACGCGAGGCGCCTAGCAGGGCGGGTGTCGCGGCGGTGATGACCCAGGTGGGTATCGCCTGCAGGTAGGCCTCAAAGCGGCCCTTCTCCTCGAATCGTTGGCGGAACAGCGCCGCATCGAAGGCCGTGCCCAGGCGCGGCACGATGCCGCCGCCCACGTAAACGCCACCGCGCGCCCCCAGTGTCAAGGCCAGGTTGCCCGCCACGTTGCCCAGGAAGCTGGCAAACAGGCTGACCGCCTGTTGGCAGGCCATGTCGGTAGCGGCAATGGCGGCGTGCGTGATGTCAGCCGCCTCGAAATCCCGGCTGGCCTCGCCACGCATCTCGCAACTGGCCTGGTACAGGTTCACCAGTCCGAAACCCGACAACACCCGCTCGGCGCTGACGTGACCGTGGCGCATCCGCAGGCAACGCAAGACCTCGCTCTCGGTGTCGTCGGCGCTCGCCAGCGTTACGTGCCCGCCTTCGCCGCTGAGTGCCAAGCAAGCACCGGTGGCATGGGTCAACAGACCCGACACACCCAAGCCGGTACCGGGTCCGAGCAGGGCCATGGGTGCGCCTGGCACGGCCTGCCCGCCGCCGATCGGCCGCAGGTCGCTCTGGCCCAATGTCGGCAGGCTCATGGCCAAAGCGGTGAAGTCGTTGATAACCAGGCATTGATCAATACCCAGGGCTTGCTTCAAGGCCGCGATGGAGAACGACCAGGGGCTGTTGGTAAAGCAAATATCGTCGCCGGTAACCGCCGTGGCCACACCGATGCTGGCCGCCTTGGGGGCCTGCGCACCACGCGCAGCCAAGTAGCTGGCGGCGGCGTCGTACAGCGATGCACTGGCCTCGCAACCCATCACGGAGACATCCTCAAGCGGTGCCCCGGGCGCGCATTGCCACGCCCAGCGCGCGTTGGTGCCGCCGATATCGCCCAGCAACCTCGGATAACTCTGACTCATCCAGATCCCTTCATGGATGCCGCTCGAATCGCGTGGCATCTCAGTATGTAGTAAAACAACTTACTTAGTCTACAGCAAGGTGTTTCAACTTGAGGTCAGGAAAACCCTGTTTACGGCAGCGCATCGTCAAGTCTGGGCAATGACGAATTCTGATAATCTAGTCAAACAACGCAACTGAGCCCCTTGTGTTGCGAATCTGCCGCTTGGGCGAGGTGATTGTTGGATTTTGTCAACGAATTCGTGATGAGTCGCCGCAATTCGACGCGACGATGTGTAGTTTGCTTACAAATTTGATCCACTGCGAAGAGCTTGTGATCGCCATTCGGAGGCTTTTCGGGTCTGATTCAGGCTGAATTCTGCCACCAATAGTCGCAATAGCATGCAAGCAAAGACAATTTGCGCAGTTGTCTAGGGTTTATGCCTATTCTGGCAAATATCTTGTTTTGATACAAACTAAGCTGAGGCGTCGGATAATGGCGCTTGGTTTTGATGCCTTTGGTCCCCCTCCCAAAGGAAATTGTTGGTACGACCTGCTTTAGGAGCACATTAATGAAAACTTCCTCTGCCCAGCGTCGCGACGTGCCCTCGTCGCAGCGCAACCTGTTCAAGCTCGGGCCGATTGCAGCAGGTTGCGCTGTGATGCTGCTGGTGAGCGCTTCGGCGCAAGCGCAGCAAGCCGCGCCTGCTGCCGCACCCGCTAGCGCCACGCTCTCGACGGTGGTGATCACCGGTATTCGCGCGTCGATCGAAAGCGCAATCGCCGTTAAGAAGGGCAGCGACGGCGTAGTGGAAGCAATTTCCGCTGAGGATCTCGGCAAATTGCCTGATGCCAGCATCGCTGACTCTATCGCGAGGCTGCCCGGAGTTGCTGCGCAGCGCAATAACGATGGCCGTGCAAGTCAGGTTAGCGTCCGCGGTATGCCGCCCGATTTCGCAACAACGCTTCTCAATGGGCGTGAGCAAGTAAATCCTAACGATAGTCGCGGTGCAGAGTTTGATGCCTATCCATCAGAGTTGATGAGTGGCGTAGTGCTGTACAAGACGCCAGATGCATCGTTGATGGGGCAAGGCATTGCCGGAACCATTGATCTGAAAACAATTCGCCCGCTATCGGTTGATGGTCGCAAGATCAATGTGGGTGTTAACACACAGAAAAATAGTGTTGGCTTAGGACCTACGGGGACAGGCAACAATTTCAGCCTCTCCTATATCGACCAATTTCTAGATAAGACTCTGGGCATTGCGATTGGCTTCGCCCGAACAAGTGGTGACAGTTCAGGTCGTGAGGTGAATAGTTTTGACGGCAATAGAACTTTTGCAGATGGAACCAAGTTTGCGCTGGAGCACAGTGTCAGCAACCAGACGCGCCTGACCAAATACACCAGAGATGGCGTCATGGCAGTCGTCGAATTCAAACCAACGAAAAATTTTACATCTACGCTGGACTTGTTCTCGTCTAAAACAGATCGCAAAACGATTACCAGCCGTGCGGCTTTTCCTGACATGGAGCAGGGGACACTCACCAACGCAGTCCTGGTGGGCGGTGTAGCGGTTGCCGGGACAATTACCGGCGCAAAGCATGTGGTTCAGGCTGTTGGCAATCAGCAGAATGACGACAATCAGGCCATCGGATGGAACAATAAGTTCAAACTGAATGATTCGTGGTCCGTGCTGTTAGATTTGTCTAAATCGTCGTCCAAACGCGCAGAGACCACTATTGATTCGAATGCCAAAACCGGTACCTTTGGTAGCCTGACTTTCGACTCTAGAACGACCATTCCGACATTTGGGTACAGCCTGAACCTTGCTGATACCGCAACCCTGCGGCTTGGTGACTCTCCTTGGGGAATGGGGTGGTTGAAAAAGCCAAAGATTGAGGACAAGCTGGACTCGCTGCGTCTAAGCGTCACGTACAGCATGGACAACCCCTACTTTTCGGCGCTCACCGTGGGTGCCAATGTTGCCGACCGCAGCAAAGTATTGGCCTGGACCGAAGGCGCAGTTAATTTCGTTGGCGGTGCAAGCTCTGCTGCGCTGCCCACTTCGACGACGACCGTACCTGCAGGTATTCCCGGCATTACAGTTCTGCAATGGGACCCGCTGGGTCTAGTCGGGCCGGTATACACCTACGATGACAAAGGCGGCGAGTCCTGGGCGAAAGCGCGGGCATGGAATGTGACTGAAAAAGTAGTCAATTCGTTTGCGAAGCTTGATATTGATTCAAGCATCGGCGGAATGGCAGTTCGCGGAAACGTTGGCGTTCAAGTGGTCAAAACTGCCCAGAGTAGCAATGGTTTTAGCTCGACAACCGTAGCCACTTGGGGCAACGCCGACGGAAACAGGTACGTTGTCAACCAGTCAGGCAATTTGACCGACAGCTTCAGCTACACGGATGTGTTGCCAAGCCTGAACTTGGCCATGGATTTGGACAGCAGCCAAGTGTTGCGTCTGGGTATTGGCAAGATGCTGGCAAGGCCCTCCATGCGGGACCTACGGGCTAATGCACAAGTGGAATGCTGGTCACCAGCGAATGATCCAACCAACAGCCCAACAAGCTGCAGCGGCAATCGAAACGGTAACGGTGGCAACACCAAGCTGGAGCCCTTCCGCGCAACATCCTTCGACCTGGCCTATGAAAAATATTTCGGAAAAAGGGCATACGTTGGCGTTGCCGCTTTCCACAGAGACCTGAAGTCCTTCATCTATTCAGAAACCTCGCAGAGCAACGTCTTGGCAGACAAGTTCGGATTAACGGGTTATCCGAAGATCAACTTCAGCGGCCCAGTGAACGGCCAAGGCGGAACGATCAGGGGCTACGAGTTGACTGCCAGCGCGCCCTTTGACATGCTGTCGCCCGCGTTGTCTGGATTTGGGGCGTACGTGAATTTCTCCAATACAGACAGCTCGGTTAGCCTGCCCAACAGCACACGTTCAAGTGATGGCTCAACAAAGATGGCATTGCCTGGCTTGTCCAAGCGAGTCCTCAACTTGAGCGTTTACTATGAAAAGGACGGTTTCTCGGCCCGTGTCGGACAACGCAGCCGCTCGGACTTCATTGGCGAAGTAACCACCAACGAATACACACGTGAAAACTTCTATATCCGCGGTGAGAAAATTGTTGACGTGCAGTTTGGCTATGAGTTCAAGACCGGCACTGCAAAGGGATTGTCTTTGAGCTTCCAGGTCAATAACGCTACTGATGCGCTGTTCCAAAAATACAGTGTGAATGCTGACGGAAGCCAGCAGACTAAGGAGTCTGCCCAATACGGTAAAAACTACATGCTCGCCGCAAACTACAAGTTCTGAGCTTTTGCGGGACAGATCTTCAGCGCTGTCCTCAACTGACTAGATTTCCGTTCTCCAAGGAACCTTACCCCCTGTCGGCCACAAGCCGACAGGGTTTTTTCATGGTGACGTTTGAGTGTGTGATCCGATCTCGGACCACTTGCAGCACAAGTTGGACATCGGTCAGGCTCGTCGGCGGCTGGTGTGCGTGGAGGTCATGCCGGATCCCCCAATACATCGCCGAGCACTGCGCCGCAGCCTGACTTGAGCGACACTGGAGCACGCCGCACCGCGTCTTCCCAGCCATGAGCACCTTCGACCTGTCCGTCCTGTTCTTCCTGCAACTGGCCTTCATCCTGGGCGTCTGCCGGGTCGTGGGCATCATTTTCAAGCGCTTGGGCCAGTCGCAGGTGGTGAGCGAAATGATCGCCGGCGTGTTGATGGGGCCGTCGCTGATGGGCTGGGTGCTGCCGGACTTCAGCGCCTACCTGTTTCCCGCTGCATCCAAGCCGATCCTGTTTACGGTGTGCCAGGTCGGGCTGGTGCTGTACATGTTCTTGATCGGCGTCGAATTTGATGTCGACCTGATCAAGTCGCGTTTGCGCAGCGCGGCGTCGGTTTCGCTGGCGGGCATCCTTGCGCCCTTTGCCCTGGGCGCGGGGCTGGCCTTCTTTCTGGCCCATGACCCCGACTTGTTCTCGGTCAAAACCACGGTGATGCAGGCAATGCTATTCATGGGCGCGGCGATGTCCATCACGGCCTTTCCGATGCTGGCGCGCATCATCTTCGAGCAAGGCCTGTCCAAGACCTCGTTGGGAACCTTGGTGCTGGCGGCGGGCTCCATGGACGACGCGGCCGCCTGGTGTGTGCTGGCTGTGGTGTTGGCCAGCTTTCAGAACGACGCCAGCATAGCCATCTACGCGATCGGCGGCGGCCTGATCTTTGGCGTGCTGGCGCTCACCGTGCTGCGGCGCTTGCTGCAGCCGTGGGGCGCGGAGGTGCAGCGCAGCGGGGAAATGAGCCAGGGCATGCTGGTCTCGGTGCTGATGTTGGCCATGCTGGGCGCCTGGTTTACCGATTACATCCAGATCTACGCCGTGTTCGGCGCCTTCATCATGGGCGTCGCCATGCCGCGTGGCAAGTTCGCCAAGTGTGAATGGTTGTCGAATAGGGCGGAATTCTGGCTGCAAGGTGCAAGTCCAACCAGGCGTTTAAGGCAATGGGGGTGTTGAAGAGAGCCCGAAGGGCGACCGTAGACACCCCCATTGCGCGCGGGTCTAGGCATTGAGGT
>JAUXWC010000062.1 GCA_030685025.1 Rhodoferax sp. | reverse complement strand
CGACGAAGGCTTCCCTTTCTTTGCCGTGTAACCTTGTGCCTTGCACCACAGGTCTTTCACACTGAGCAAACCCTGCTCCTGTAACCACGCGTTGGAAATGGCTTGGTTGATCACCGGGGTTCTGGACATCTGCCAGTAGCTGTTGCTACTGCACCCGTGTTGAATCGCGGACTTCAGGCTCACGCCCAACGCCAACAAATTCTTGATCTTGGTGCGCGGCCAGCGCCACTGTTTCCAGTAGCACATACGCATACGCCGTCTGATCCACTCGTCCAGTTCAGGGACGGGCCGGTAGTACTGGCTGATGCCGAAGTACGCCGTCCACCCCCGAAGGTAGGCGTGAAACCTTGGGCGGCTTGATGAAGTGGGGCATGGTCCAGGGCTTGCGCAGCACATGCTAATCGCCCATGCGCCGGATGCCACGGGCATAAGCATCGATGGTCTTGGGCTGCAGGCCCTTGAGTTTGAGGTGCTTGAGATGGGCTTGGTACTGCCGATCAAAATCAGCCGTGGTGCTCGGGTTCATGTGCGCTGTCCTCACGAAATGTTGCAGAATCACCCGATCGGAATTGAAGGGGTGAAAGTGCAGAATAGATCGTGTCAGGACGGGGGAGGACTACTCCGCGTAGCGGCTTCGTCCAACCCCTCGCTCAAGCGGAGCGCCAACGGCATGCCACCAGGGCCCGCCGACAGGTACGGTGTACATTTTCTGCCAGCGGGCCCTGGCGTCATGCCGTCGTCGCCCGCTTAGTTCGAACGTTAAAGCCTTTGCAGATTAGTGCTAGGATTTGCCCATGAATACTGCGACCATTACCAGCGAAGCGCTGTCTCTCCCCGTGCAACAACGGGCGGAGTTGGCAGCGCAGCTTTTGTCCAGCCTTGATGCGCTGTCCGAATCCGAAATTGAACCGCTTTGGTTTCAAGAAGCGGCGCACCGGGCTGCGGAAATGGATCAAGGGTTGTCCAAACGCATTCCTGCAGAGGAAGTGCGACGGCAAGCAAATGCTTTGCTCAAGTGAGTTTCTTTTTTAACGAAGCCGCGCGCGTTGAGCACCTTGAGCATGTGGCCTACTACGAGTCCTGTCAAATTGGGCTCGGTGCTCGATACCTGTTGGCTTTCGATGAGGCAATGGGGATCGTCTGCGAAGCTCCGGATCGTTATCGAGTCGAGTTCCAGCCTGCTATTCGTAAGTACCGCGTACCAGGTTTTCCTTACAACATCCTCTATCGGATTGTGGATTCAGACATTGAAGTTCTGGTCGTTGCCGCGCATCGTCGGCGGCCAGGCTACTGGTTGGGCAGGCTTTAACTGGTCGCCCAAGGCGGATGCCTGCGGCTCCGCTTGGCTTCAACGTTGACCGCAGAGGCCCCCGCACTTCAGTCTTGATTCATGACAACAGACGAAGCCCAACGCGACATGCGTTTCTCCTATTTCTCGGGTGCTCCCGGCATGCTGGCTTCTGCCTTCGCCTGGCTCATCGCAGGCTTCGTTGCACTTCGCGGTTCACCTTCCAGCGCTGTGCTTGCACTGTTCGCCGGCGGCATGCTCATACATCCAGTTGGAGTCCTGCTATGCAAAGCAATGGGGCGTTCGGGTAAGCATTCCAAGGCAAATCCGCTTGGTGCCCTCGCACTCGAAAACACCGGCTGGCTCATTCTTTGCATGCCCATCACGTACGCAGTAGCCCAATACAACGTGCTGTGGTTCTTTCCTGCCATGCTCCTCGTCATTGGTGGCCGCTACCTCACGTTTCACACGCTATTCGGCATGCGCATTTATTGGGCATGCGGCGCCTCGCTGGCATTCGTCGGTTATCTGCTGGCAGCGTCCAAGTCGCAGCCTCATTTAGCCGCGTTTGCCGGCGCCGCCGTCGAGGCGGCGTTTGCGGCAGCCATCCTCCTGCGCGCGCGCCGTGCCGCTGCGGTCTAACGGGTTGCCCGTCACGGACAGCGCCAACGTTGGGCGTCATTGCGCGGTTCGCGCGACAATGCAGACTGTTTCAGCCAGGAGCCAAACCATGGAATTGACCGCAATACTCATCCACGCCGAAGAAGGCGGGTTCGTCGCGTTAAACCCAGAGACCGGAACCACAACGCAGGGTGAAACGGTCGAAG
>JAUXWC010000052.1 GCA_030685025.1 Rhodoferax sp. | reverse complement strand
GACGACACCATCGTCATCAGCACCCAGGTATTGCAGGAGTTCTACAACATCACCACCCGCAAGTTGCGCCCGCCTTTGAGTGCTCGCGAAGCGGCTCAACAGGTGGAACAACTATGCGGCTTTGAAGTCGTCGGCGCCTCGTCGCAAAGCGTGCTCAGGGCCATAGAACTTGGGCAACAACACCAACTCTCTTGGTGGGACGCTCTGATCCTTGAGGCCGCACTGCGCGCCAACGCAGCCCTGCTGATTTCCGAGGATGGCCAACATGGCCGCCGATTTGGTCAGTTGACCGTGACCAACCCTTTTCTTGCCGACCAAGCCTGAAACTGGAAGCCCGCGCATCGGCAAATGGCGGCACGCCTATTTCGACCTCTGCGATGTACAATTTATACATCATGAAGACAAGCCAAACACTCGCCCGAACGCAGATCTATCTGACACAAGCACAACAGAACCGACTGACCGATGCCGCCCAAGGCTCGGGGGCGAGCAAGAGCGAGTTGATACGCCGCGCCATTGACCAGTTCTTGGATCAGCAAGCCTCCGTCACACCGGCTGACAAGGCGGCGCGCATCCAGGGCATCGCGGGCATGTGGTCGCAGCGGGACGAGATGCGCGACCCGGTCGCTTTTGTACGACAACTCAGAGCCCCGCGCTTCTGATGGCCACCCTCACGAACCCAGCGGGAGGCATGCTTCTCGATTCGGACGTGCTGATTTGGGTAGCGCGCGGCAACCGCAGTGCCATTGCCAAAGTGCAAGCGCTGTCGGACTGGCGCATTTCAGTGGTGTCCTACATGGAACTTGCACAAGGGTGCCGCAACAAGGTCGAGCTTAAGTCGATGCAAAAGGCGTTCAAGGCCGACGGCAATGATGTACTTCCCATCACCCAGTCCATCAGCAGTCTGGCATGCAACTTGGTGGAACAATACGCCCTGTCGCACAGCGTGCACCTGGCAGACGCCTTGATCGCGGCCACCGCCATGACGCACGCCATGCCGTTGTTGACAGGCAATGCCAAGCACTTTTCAGTAATCAAGGGGCTGGATGTCGTCGTCTTCAGGCCATCCGAGAGATGACTGCAGACCAGTGGTAGCACAGAGCGACGCTGCTACACTTTTCCAATCGCCTCACCTCGGACCGCTTCATGTCCTCTGTCTTCAACTTCACCTTCGTGCCCTGGTTCCGCTCGGTGGCGCCGTATATCCACAAGTTTCGCAACCAGACCTTCGTGGTAGGCATCGCCGGTGAAGCCATTGCCGCGGGCAAGCTGCACCACCTGGCGCAAGACCTGGCCATGATCCAGAGCATGGGCGTCAAGATCGTGCTGGTGCATGGTTTTCGCCCGCAGGTCAATGAACAACTCAAGACCAAGGGCCACGCGGCTCGTTATTCGCATGGCATGCGGATCACCGATGAGGTGGCACTGGATTGCGCGCAAGAAGCCGCCGGGCAACTGCGCTACGAGATTGAGGCTGCTTTCAGCCAGGGCCTGCCCAACACGCCGATGGCGGGCTCCACTGTGCGTGTGATCTCGGGCAACTTCATCACGGCACGACCAGTTGGCATCGTCGATGGGGTGGACTTCCAGCACTCGGGTTTGGTGCGCAAGGTTGACACCGCGGGCATCATGCGCACGCTGGATTTCGGCGCCATGGTGCTGTTGTCGCCGTTTGGTTTTTCGCCCACTGGGGAAGCCTTTAACCTGACCATGGAAGAGGTGGCCACCTCGGTGGCGGCGGCATTGCAGGCCGACAAGTTGATCTTCGTCACCGAGATCCCAGGTATCCGCATTCATCCGGAGCTCCCCGAGGCAGACGACAACCCCATCGACACCGAGTTGCCGATGGCCACGGCGGAGAAGTTGCTGGCGCAAATTCCTGCGCCGCAGCAACCAACGGACACCGCCTTCTACCTGCAGCACTGCGTGCGCGCCTGCAAGGCCGGCGTCGAGCGCAGCCACATCATCCCGTTTGCCGTCGATGGCTCGCTGCTGCTGGAGGTCTATGTACACGATGGCATCGGCACCATGGTGGTCGACGAAAAGCTGGAGAGCCTGCGCGAAGCCACGGTGGACGACGTGGGTGGCATCCTTCAACTGATCGAGCCCTTCGAGCAGGACGGCACACTGGTCAAGCGCAGCCGCACCGAGATCGAGCGAGACGTGGGCAACTACACCGTGATCGAACACGATGGCGTGATCTTCGCCTGCGCCGCGCTGTATGCCTACCCCGAGGCCAGGACCGCCGAAATGGCAGCCCTCACCGTATCACCCCAAGTGCAAGGCCAGGGCGATGGCGAACGTGTATTGAAGCGCATCGAACAGCGCGCACGCGCGGCCGGGCTGGAGAGCATCTTTGTGCTGACCACCCGCACCACGCATTGGTTTCTGAAACGCGGCTTCGCTCTGGTTGACCCAGATTGGCTTCCCGAAGCCCGCAAGCGCAAGTACAACTGGGACCGCAAGAGCCAGGTGCTGGTGAAGAAACTGGGGTGACACTTGGGTGCGACCATGGTGGTCGCCGCGGCTATCGACGCGGCTGACGGGAACGCGCGCCACTCCAAACGAGGTAGGCACCCAGCAACCCAATACCAATAAAGCACAAAAATGACCAATTGGCGATTGATCCGCCAAGAAAAGTCCAGTCCACCTTGCTGCAGTCCCCGCCGCCCTTGAAGATCATGGGAATGGCGCGCTGCAGGGGGAAGTTCTCCACCATGCCATAGAAGTCACGCCCGCAGGACGCAACCTCCGGTGGATACCATTGCAACCAGCTTTGCCGGGCCGCCACGAAACCGCCGAAACCGGCCATCAGGACCATGCCGACCAAGCTCAGTAACTGAAGTCCACGTTTGGCCGTGCTGGCCCCAATGAGCGCCAGCAGAACCACCAGTACCAAGGCGTAGCGCTGCACAATGCACATCGGACACGGCACCAGGCCCTCGTAGTGCTGCAGATACAGCCCATAAGCCAGCAGCCCCACACACCCAGCGGCGATAACCGCCAGAACCTGACGCACACTCAAACCAAACAACATGGAATTCCAATCAGTTGGGGACAGAGCGCCGCGACGCGACGGTCTGTCCCGCGAAGTTTCACAATGATAATGTGGCGATTGGACACCCGTTCCTGACGAAGGTTCGTCAAAACCGGGGACAATTTCCACTATTACATCACCGCAAGGAAAGATCTACCCCATGGCACGCACTGTCAACTGCATCAAACTCGGCAAACCGGCTGACGGCCTGGACTTCCCGCCGTACCCAGGCGATCTGGGCAAACGCATCTGGGAGAACGTCAGCAAGGAAGCCTGGGCCGGCTGGCTCAAGCACCAGACCATGCTGGTCAACGAAAACCGGCTCAACCTGGCCGACGCGCGCGCCCGCCAATACTTGGCTCGGCAGATGGAAAACCACTTCTTTGGCGAGGGTGCCGACGCGGCCCAAGGCTACGTGCCGCCCAGCGCGTGAGCACATGAGTGACCGGGCACGCCGCCGTGTCGGGCGAGGGGTAAGCGCTGTGCCTAACGGGGCCGGGCCTGCACGATGTCGTTGACACCCGGTTCCTGGCTTGCGGCGTGCGAGCTGCCCGACGCATGGCGCGCGCAGGCCGCTTGGCGCGTGCTGGAAACCTGTTTCGGCCACGCCGAGCGATTCCTGACATGTTGGCAGGCTTGGCAGGCCGACCCCAACCGGCCACGAATGCTGCACTACGTGGCGCTGTCGCCGGTGTCACTCACCGCCGATGCGCTGCTTGCTGACGGGCCACTCGGCCCCGGCCTCAACAGTCTGGCGCGAGTGCTGGCGCAACAGTGTTACGGCCTGTTGCCCGGCTTTCATCGATTGAGCTTCGATGAAGGTCGGGTGCTGCTGACTCTGTGCATCGGAGATCGCACGCCGCTATTGCGCGAACTGCAGTTTGTCGCCGACTCGCTGCTGCTGGACGCCACCGACCCGTGCGGGCCGCCCTGGGACAGTTGGACCGCCAAGGCCCTGGCCCGACATGCCCGGCGCGGGACCCGCGTGGCCCTGGTCAGTGCGCGTGCCGATCTCGCCGCATCGCTGGCCTCGTGTGGCTTTGTCTGGAGTGAGTCCAGCCATGACGGGCTGGCGCTGCGCGGCGGCGAGTTCAACCCCCACTGGCAGCAAAAAACCACCCGCGCACGATGGCGCGAGGACGCCGCCGCAGTGGCCGATTGCACCGTGATTGGTGCTGGCCTGGCTGGCGCCAGTGTCGCGGCATCGCTAGCGCGGCGTGGCTGGCGGGTGCAGGTGTTTGATCAGGCGATGACGCCGGCCGCCGGCGCGTCGGACTTGCCAGTGGGCTTGCTGTCGCCGCATGTGTCGAGCGACGATTGCGTGCTGTCACGTCTGTCGCGAAGCGGAATTCGTCAAACCACGCAACAGGCCCGCTCACTGCTGCGCCATGGCCACGACTGGGCCGCCACCGGCGTGCTGGAGCACCGTATTGACGGTTCGACCGGTCCGGGCGTGCCCTGGCCGCAAGCCGGCTCGCACTGGTCCTGCGAGGCGCCACCCGCGCTGGCGGCTTCAGCTTGGCAAGCGGGTGTCGACCAGCGCGCCAGTCTGCTCTGGCATCCCTGCGCGGCGTGGATCAAGCCGGCCGAATTGGTCAAAGCCTGGCTGGCACAGCCGGGCGTGCATTTTCAGGGTGGCGCCCGTGTCCACGCCATTTGTCGCAATGCGACTGGCTGGACCCTGCTGGGCGAGGCCGGCCAGGCCATCGGCTCCAGCGCCCGGGTGGTACTGGCCAATGCCAACGGCGCCTTGCCCCTCCTGCGGCAAGCCATGGCGTATGAGCCCGGACTGGCCATCGCCGCCGGGAGCTTGCCGACAACCTATGGCGTGCGCGGCCAGGTTTCGTGGGCTCGGCATTCGCAACAGGACCCGCCCCTGTTCCCGGCGACGCCAATCAACGGCTCGGGCAGCCTCATCCCACACGTGCCCTGGCTGAACGGGGCTGCCTGGTTCCTTGGTGCCAGCTATCAGCCCGATACCATGGCCGAATGGCCGGTCGAGAAGAACCACCTGGCCAACCTCGGGCGGTTAGGCAAACTGTTGCCCGAACTTGGTCAAGCCCTGGCCACCCGCTTCGAGTCGGGCCAACTCGAAGCCTGGCGCGGCACGCGTTGCGTCACGGCCGACCGGCTGCCGATGGTCGGCCCCTTGTACGACGACCCCAACGCCAGCCTGTGGATCTGCGCCGGCATGGGTTCGCGGGGACTGAGCTATTCAATGTTGTGCGCCGAATTGCTGGCCGCCCGATGGAGCGCCGAGCCGCTGCCACTGGAGGCGTCACTGGCGGGCGCGCTGGATGCGCGCCGACGCCCGCTGATCGCCGAAGCCGGCTCCGCCGCTATAAGCTGATCGGCTATTTCGCGAGCGTAGCCGGGCTTCTAACGCTACACCTTTTGTAGCAACTGCACGATTTCGGAAGGGTTAAACGGATAGTCGATCACACTGCGACAGCCGGCGTGATCCGCGCGGTCGCGCACGTGCCAGGCCTTGTCCCGAGTGGCCAGCACGACGCTGCCAATGGCGGGCTCCATGGCGATCAATTGGCGAATCAACTCCCAACTGTCCATATCGGGCAGGTCCTGCCCCAGCAGCACCAGCGTGTAGTGGGATCGGCGTGCCTGCTCCAGGGCTTGCGCCGCGCTCTGCGCCTCCCCCACCACCACGACACCGGCCAAAGCCATGCGAGCGCGCAGGTACATCCGGTCTTCGCGCAATGGGAAGATCACCAACGCAGACTTGATGCCCGGTGGCAAGAAAGCGGGGATCTCGGTGTCGAAAAAGTCAAGGTTAGGGTCGGCCACTTCCTGCGCTGCAAACAGTTCGTCCATGGACTGGACCACATCGGGCCAATGCAGTGGCCGCTGAAAGGTCCGCCAGGCGTCGGGCGGCGCGTCAGCGCCAACACAGATCATCTTCAGATTGGCGTCGAAGCTGGGCGAGACCAACTCCAGCCCAGCCTCATAGCTTTCGATGTCCACCAAGGCCAGGTGCGGGGCGACCGGTGCCTCGGGTGTCCACAGGCAGTAACTCACCGCACCCTGCAAGGACAGGTCAAACAGCGTATTGAGTGCATGGCGTTCAAAGTCCCTGAAGCCAACGACCTTGACGTAGACACTAAGTGACATAGGGATTCAGATATCGCATGGGTTGGACCTGCCAAATTATGCACGGCCTCGGCACTGTGCGGCGAACCGCCGCTACGGTCGTGACCAATTCAGACCAGCACCGGCCAGCGCTGGCGCGCGTAACTCACCAGCTCGACGGCCGGCATCGGGCGCCCCAGCAGGTAGCCCTGGAGCACATGGCAACCACACGCGCACAGAAACTCGACTTGCGCCTCGGTTTCGACGCCCTCCGCCACCACCACGATGTTCAAGGCGCGCGCCATCTGGATCACGGCAGAGACAATGGCCGCGTTCTCGCCATCCGACGGCAGACCGTGCACAAAACTCTGATCGATCTTGAGCGCACCCACCTGGAAGCGCTTGAGGTAGCCCAACGACGAATAGCCGGTGCCAAAGTCGTCGATCGAAAGCGAGAACCCGGCCGCCCGAAAAGCCTCCAGCACGACCGAGCCACCTTCTTCCATCAAGGCGTTCTCGGTTAACTCAAATTCAAACCGCTCGACCGGTTCGCCATGCTCCAGCAGTGTCCTGCAAAAACTGTCGACCACGCCCGGACCACGCAACAGTTGACGCGGCGAGACATTGACGGAGATTTTGAGCAGTTCCAGGCCAGCCCCGCGCATGAGCTGGAGATCGCGGCAGATCTGGCTCAGCACCCAGTCGCCGAGTTCCACAATCAGCCCCGATCTTTCGGCCACCGGGATGAATTCGCCGGGCGAAACCAGTTGCCCGTCATCTCGCTGCCAGCGCAGCAGGGCCTCAACGCCGAGCAACTGCCGGCTGTGCGCGTCAAGCTGCGGCTGATAGGCGACCCATAAACCGCGCCCGCCATCCTTGAGCGCTTGCCTCAGGCCGGCTTCGAGCTGAAGGTCGCCGCGCACGCGGGCATCGATGTGCTCCGAGAAAAACTGAAAACCATTCTTGCCATGGCGCTTGGCGACGTACATGGCCATATCCGCGCTTCGCAGCAGCACTGCCGGATCGCTGCCATCCGCTGGCAACATCGCCACACCGATGCTCAAGCCCACATGCGTGGGTGTCGGCTCGGTCGGGAATGGCTCACCGACGGCGTCGATCATCAGACGCGCCACCTTGGCCGCGTTCTCGGTGTCGGTGAGGCCATGAAGGATCGCGCCAAATTCGTCGCCGCCGATGCGCGCCACGACATCCGTCGGACGCAACACACCGGTCATGCGCGTGCCAATCATGCGAAGCACCTTGTCGCCCACCTCGTGACCGAACGAGTCATTGACCTTCTTGAAGTCGTCAACGTCAATGAGCAACAGTGCAGCGCCGCCAGACTCGCGGGTCACGCGGGCCACCGCAAGGCGCAATTCGCGTTCAAAGAACCGCCGGTTGGGCAGACCGGTCACCTGATCGTAAAACGCCAACTGATCCATCTGCTCCTCGGCCCGTGCCATTCGGCGACGCAGTCGACCGGTCAGGCGATAGGCCAAGGTCAACGCGACGCCCGCGATGCCCACCACGCCCACGGCGTATTCCAGCATTCGCCAGTAAAGCCCGGAAAAGCTGACCCGCATCAACAAGGTGCCGACCTTGGTACCCTCGACCCGCACGTCCTCCCGCAGGTAGCCACCCGCCAGCCCGTAGGCGGTGGCCTTGGGCGCCCCTTCAAGACGGTCGGGAGCGCGCCACGTGCCGTCGGACGTTTCGGCCAGGCGAACCCCGTCGGCCCGGTACAAGCCGCCCCCGACGACACGAGGCGTCAGGCGCACCACATTGATCGTTTCCTGCGCCGCTTTGGGATCATCAAAAACCAGCGCAGCGGCACTGTTGGCACCGATGATCATCGCCTTGATCTGAAACTCCTCGATCATCATGGCGCGACCGACCACGTATTGGTGCACCATCAGCAGGATGAACGCGATCACCAGGGCCAAACCCGTGGAAAGCAGGCTCAATCGCCCAGAGCGGCCGATCCGGACGTCTTCAGAGGTCTGCATCACTACTCCAGCACCTGACGCGCCAGCCGCAAGGCTTTGGAGCTGACGGCAAGACCCGCCTGCCGCGCCGAACGAAGGTCGATGTCAAACACCACCCGTCCACCGGCGAGCTCCAGGTTGAGCATCACACCGCGCTGCAGGTAACCCGGCGAATCTCCCATCAGCAGGACACCACCGGCGCGTGCGCTCAGGGCCACACGCGGCACCTCAGCCGTTTCGGCCGGTGACAGATACAAGGCGTGGCAGATTCCCGCGTCTTTCGCGTCGACCCGAAGCACCTGCAGCGGCTTGCCCTTGAGCAGCGTTCCATCCAGCCTTGACAGCGCGCTCGAGACCGGGCCCGCGTCAAGGTAGCAGAGCGTCAAGCGCTGTGGCGATTGCACGCCTTGTACCGGCCAGTCCACAAACAGCAGCATATTGGCGAGAATGGCCGCCTTGAGCTCTGGCTCAGGCGCCTGCCGCTGCGCCCAGACCAGCGGCGCCACCGCCAGCAAGACCAAGGCCAGCAGCACGCGTCCAGGAGCCAGAACGGAGATCGGCATGCTCGGATCCGTCAAAGGGACATCGCCCAACGCAATCGGAACTGGCGCCCGTCCTGGACCAGCGAATCGGTCACAAAGGCCGACGACGCCGGGTCGAGGAAACGACGGTTGCCCAGGTTGTACAAGCTCAGACTGAGCTCGCCCAGACCGGCCAGGCGCGGGGAGGTCAGTGTCAGCGCGAATGTGCCATGACCAGGCACACGGCCTGCCGAGGTGTTCCGTTTGGACATCGCTTGCCACTCGCCCGAGGCCAGCCAGTTCGCGATCAGCGGCGTCGCCCACACCACCTTGGCCAAGCGTGACGGGGAATTGACCAGCTCAGCACCTCCACTCAGACGGGAGTGTTGCCATGACAGGCTCGCCCGCAGCCGTTGATCGTTGGCCCAGCGCTTTTCGGCGTCGATCTCCACGCCACGGGTTGCCACTTCGGACTGGTTGCTGAACACATACAGACTGTCCGAGGGATCCTGAACCTGATCGATCATGTTGCGCATGGCGTTGCGAAAGACACTCACCCCCAGGCGCGCCCCGGGGCCGATTCGGAAATCAGCGGTCATCTCGACGCTGCGCATGCGCTCGGGCACCAGCGCCGGGTTGGCTTTCTGGATGACGCCACCGTCGTCGTAGAAACGCTCAAATGCGTTGGGCGGGCGGTAGGCGCTGCTGACCATCGCCTTGAGCGTTGCGTCGTCGCTGGGCTGATGGATCATGGTCGCACGTGGCGATGCAATCGCGGAGAAGTCCTGGTGCTTGTCGTAGCGCACACCGGCGCTCAACAGCCATTTCGGATGAAACCGCCATTCATCCTGCACAACCAGGCTGAAGGCATGCGACGGTCGCTTGTCGTCGAGGTAGAGAGCGGCCGGTGAAACGTCGAAGTTGACCTGCTTCAACTGCGTGTTCCACTGCGCCTCCAGGCCCAGCAGCAACTTGTGATCCGGCACCACCGTGACAATCAGCCGATAGTCCGCGCCGCGCCAAACAGCGCGACCCTGGTCACGATTGTCAAGCGGCCCCACGTACTTGTAATCACCGTTGTACCGGTAGGCGCCGTTGAAAACTCGAAACTGCTGCTGCCATCCCTCGGAGGGTTGACCGTCGTAGGCCAGCTCCAGCAAGGCATGCTGATCCAGCGTGCGCGTACCGGCCTGGCCAAAGACCGTGGAATAGGGTGCGTTCGGCAGATCTTTGTCGCGCGAACTGACGTTGCCAGTCAGTCGCCAGTTTCCCAGGCGCAGTTTGGCGTAGGCCTTCTGGTACTGCTCGCCATCCAAACCACGCGCCCATCCATCGCCGCTCCCGGCATCGAACTCTCGAAAATACAGGTCTTTGCCACGAGCACTGTAGGCCGCCAGTCCTACAAACCAGTCACTGTCGGCATCGATGCGCCGACCGGCCACCAAACCAACGCGGGCGCTGCGCCCGCTCCCCGTCTCCGCCGTGACGCGCGTGCCGTCGACATCGCCCCCATCGAGCAGAACGGCATTGACAATACCAAACAAGGCATTGGCCCCATAAACAGCAGACGCCGGTCCGGAGACGAACTCCAGGCGTTTGACCCAGTCGATCTCGATCGGCGCCTCGTTGCCCACGTGCGCCTGGTCGTAAAGCGAATCGTTGCGACGCGCACCATCGGTCAACAGAAGAACGCGGGCGTTGTAGTCGCCAGGTCGGTTGAAGCCGCGCACGCCAATGTAGGTGTAGTTCCGGTCCTTGCTGAGATAGACACCTCGCACGGTGGACAGTGCCTCGGCCAGATTGCGGTATCCGTGCTGGCGCAACTCCTCGCGCTCGATCACCGACATCGAGGCTGGCGAATCGGCCAACGGTTGGGCATAGCGTGATGCAGCGTGAACTTCGACCCGCAGCAAGTCGTCAAGCGAGAGTTGAGCCAGGTCGCCGGCACTCGCAAGCAACGCGGTGGCACCGACCGAGGCGCTGCCAAACAGCGCGACGAGGACACTGGCGTACCTACCGCGCCATGGACCAAGAAGTAAACACATAAACCATCTCCAACGGGCAAACGCATCGAAGCCCTGATCTGGTTTGCAGAGCCGTGCATTGCTGAGGGAATTATGCGACGTTCCGGTGTGGCGCGGCGCGAACCAGGGGCACGTCGACGTGCCCGCGAGATCACTTCTTGATCAACGAGGCGGCGTGGCGCTCTTTCGAAAGCGACCGAGCTCGTCCAACAGCCAGCGCCGACACTCCTGCACCGGGGCGCCCGGACACCGAACCAGGTAAACCTCGCCACTCATACTGCTGCGCGTGGCGGCCAACTCGATGAAGTGCTCGGCGTCCCGAAGCGTGTCGCGGTAACGAATGTAATCAAGCTTCTTCTTGATGTGATCGTGGGCCGCTTGGGGCGCATGCCACGACCCGTTACGCAGAAATT
>JAUXWC010000047.1 GCA_030685025.1 Rhodoferax sp. | reverse complement strand
GCGCCGGCCTTGATGCCAAACAGGTTGAACGACGTGCCGCCATCGGCGGTCTTGATCTCGCTCTTGCCCCAGCCGGTTTCATGGCCTGCCTGTCCTAGCATGAAGCCCGATGGAATGCCACTGGTTTGCGCCACCTTGGCCGCAACCGCGCCATGGCGTTGCACGAAGTCGGTCTGCCTGGCGCTGGGTGCGGCGCGGCTGATTGGCGACGCGTCGGCGTCGACCTTGTTGATCGGCGAGGGCAGCGTGGCAGCCGCAGCGGGTGCGGTCGAGGTCGCCGGGTTTGCCGCAGCGCCAGCGCCGGCCATCTGCCGGGTGAGCTGTTTAGCAATCAGGTCCGACAGGCCGCCTGGTCGCCCGGACATCTGCACCGCCAGTTGCTGATCAAGCAGGTCGGCGCCCAAGTCGCCCTGCGGGCTGTCCAGCAGGCCAGACTTCATGGTCGCTTCGCGCATGCTCTTGATCATCTCGCGCATGAACAGGGCCTCAAACTGCTTGGCGGTCTCCTTGATGGCGGCGGGGCTGGCCTGGCCCGCTTGCAGCTTGAGCAGGTTCAGCGAGCGGGCATCACCGGCCAGCGTGTTGCTGCCTTGGGAGATCTGCCCATAGCCCATATCAGATCACCTCCAGCTCGGCATTGAGCGCGCCGGCAGCCTTGATGGCCTGCAAAATCGCCAGCAAGTCCTGTGGCGTGGCGCCCAGCGCGTTGAGCGCGCGTACCACGTCGGACAGGGCCGGTGCGCCGGGAATCTGAATCAGGTTGCCGGGCTCCTGTTTGATCTGGACATCGGTCTTCTCGGCCACCACCGTACGGCCACCGGTAGACAGCGGGTTGGGCTGGCTGATCACGGGTGTGGAGGTGATGCTGATCGTCAGATTGCCGTGCGCGATGGCGCAGGCGCTCAGCGTGACGGCCTGGTTCATCACGATGGAGCCGGTGCGGGAGTTGATGACCACCCTGGCCGACGGCACCGAGGATTCGATCGGCAGCTCTTCGAGTTGGGCGATGAAGGCGACACGTTCGTTGGCGTCGGTCGGGGCTTTGACCTCGACCGTGCGGCCATCGAGCGCCCGCGCAATGTTGTCGTGCGCCATGCTGTTGATCGCCCGCGCCACCCGGTTGGCGGTCTGAAAGTCCGACGCCTTCACGTTGAGGGTGATGCTGTGGCCCAGCAGCAGCGAAGTGGGTACCGTGCGTTCGACCTGGGCGCCATCGGGGATGCGCCCGGCGCTGAGGTGGTTGACCTGGACTTTGCTGCCGCCTGCGGCCGCGCCCGCGCCCGCGACCACCAGATTGCCCTGCGCCAGTGCGTAAATCTCGCCATCCACCCCTTTGAGCGGCGTCATCAGCAGCATGCCGCCTTTGAGCGATTTCGAATTACCCATCGACGACACATTCACATCCACCCATTGGCCCGGCTGTGCAAAGGCCGGCAACTGAGCGGTCACCATCACCGCGGCGACGTTCTTGAGCTGCAACTGCGATGCCGCGCCGGCCGGCAGGCTGATGCCAAGTTGCTGCAGGTAGTTGGTCAGGCCCTGCGCCGTATAGGGCATCTGGGTGGTCTGGTCGCCAGTGCCGTCCAGACCCACGACCAAACCAAAACCGGTCAACTGGTTGCTGCGCACCCCTTGCACCGTGGCTACTTCCTTGATCCGCATTGCCTGCACAGGCGACACCGCCAGCAGGCAAGCCAGCATCAGCCACTGTGGCCAACGCCGGGACAGGCGCAGGATGGACAGGGGGACGATGGAGGCGCTCATGATCGGTTCAATGCGGTGAGGGATGGGGGCGGCGTCTTGATTCTGGGCTTGGCTAGAACGGCAGAAGGCTGAAAAAGAAGCGTGATAACCAGCCAACTGTCTGGGCTTCATTGCTGGCACCGCGACCCCTGGACTCAATCCGGGCGTTGGCCACCTGCGTCGAGTTGACAATGCTGCCGGGCTGCACCACGCGCGGGTCCACGGTGCCAGAAAAGCGCAGCACGTCGACGTTCTGGTTGACCCCGATTTGCTTGTCACCCGCGACCACCAGGTGCCCGTTGGACAACACCTCGATCACGGTCGTGGTAATGGTGCCGGTGAAATCGTTCTTGCTTTCGGTTTCCCCTTTTCCGGAAAAATCGTTGGCCGACTTGGTGCCGATCTTCAGCTTGGCCGCCTCGGCGGCCGGCAACAGCGGGAACGCCGACACGCTGGCGTCCATCGCCGTGCTGCGGTTGGCAATGGACTTCGATGTTTGTGTGGCAGCCACGTTTTCCACGATGTTGATGGTGACCGTGTCACCCACGGCGCGGGCCCGGTAGTCTTCAAAAGAAGGCCGGTAGGTGCTGGCGTTGAACAGGCTGCCGCTGGTGGCGCGGCTGCGCGCCGAGCTGCCGGTGGCTTGGGCCATGGGTGCCACACTCTTTGTTTCGGCGAAATCGACGCTGATCTTCTGCGGCAACACGCTGCAGGCGGCCATCAGCAACACGACGCCGGCTGTCATCGCCATTCGAGCCGCGCCAAGGGCGGCCCGATTGACCCAACCGGTGGTGCGCGTGTCAGAGCGGTTTTGCGAGAACATGTTCATTCCTGATACTTTGCGGGACAGACCTTCAGCTCTGTCCTCAACTGATTGTCGGATGTTGGCTGTTACTTTGCGGGACAGACCTTCAGCTCTGTCCTCAACTGTTTGTCGGATGTTGGCTGTTCAGAGTTGCGCCAGCTTCTGCAGCATCTGGTCGGCGGTCTGGATCGCCTTGGAGTTCATTTCGTAGGCGCGCTGCACCTGGATCATGGACACCAACTCCTGCACCACGTTGACATTGGAGGTCTCGACATAGCCTTGCAGCAGCGCACCCAGACCGTTGGCGTTGGGTGCGCCGGTGCTGGGCGCGCCGGAGGCGGCAGTTTCGCTGTACAGGTTCTGTCCGCGTGGCTCCAGCCCCGGCGCGTTGACAAAGTTGGCCAGCACGATGCTGCCCAGGGTTTGAGGCGTCGCGCTACCCGGCACAACCGCGCTGACAATGCCCTCGGCCGAGATGGAGACACTCTGAGCGGTTGGCGGCACGGTGACGCCAGAGGCCACCGGGTAGCCCGAAGTGGTGACGAGGCGACCTTGCGAGTCCACCTGAAATGAGCCATCTCGGGTGTAGGCGTTGGTGCCGTCGGGCATGGTGACTTGAAAAAATCCGGCCCCCTTGATGGCGACGTCGAGCTGGTTGCTGGACTGCTGCAGGCTGCCCTGTGCGAATGATCGACTGGTCGCCACCGTTCGGACCCCCAGGCCAATCTGCAGACCGGTGGGCAGTTGCGATTGTTCCGAGGTGGCGGAGCCGGCCTGACGCAGGTTCTGGTACAGCAGGTCCTCAAACACCGCGTTGGCGCGTTTGAAGCCATTGGTGCCGACATTGGCCAGGTTGTTGGAAATCACATCCAACTGCGTTTGCTGCGCCTCCATGCCGGTGCGCGCGATAGCGAGTGCGTTGCTCATGGTGATCTCCTGATACTTTGGGGGACAGACCTTTAGCTCTGTCCTCAACTGTTTGTCGGATGTTCAAGAACTCGATCGGCTGCTGGCTAGCCTTGCAGCCCCAGCAGTTGTGCCGCAGTGCGGTCGTTGGATTCGGCGGTTTGCAGCATCCGCATCTGGACCTCAAACTGTCGGCCCACCTGAATCATCTGCACCATCGCCTCCACCGTGTTGACGTTGGAGCCTTCGATGTAGCCAGTCTTCAATTGGGCATTCGGATCGGAGGGCAGCGGCTCGGTGGACCGGGTCCTGAACAAGCCGTCGTCACCGCGCAAAAGCGGGTCGTCCGCGGTAGGGGTGACCATCTTCAGTCGGCCCAGCTCGGTGGCAGGCTGGTTGCCAACTTTGGCGCTCAGTCGGCCGTCGCCAGCCAGCGTGACCTGGGCGCCAGGCTGCACAGTGATGGGTCCGCCCCCATCCGATAAAACCGTGAGGCCACTGCCGTTGACCAACTCTCCCGTGCTGGTCACTTCGAATGACCCGCTTCGGGTGTAACCCTCAACCCCATCGAGTCCCTGTACGGCGAACCAGGCTTTCCCCTGCGCCATGGCGTCCAGCGGGCGGTCCGTGAAATGACTTGGCCCGGGGGCGTCCTTGAAGCCGACCGTGGTCTCCACCGCCAGGACGCGGGTGGTGGCGCCGTCGCCGAGCACGGGCACCGCGCGCGCCGCAGTCAACTGCTGGCGAAAGCCGTTGGTCGACGCGTTGGCCAGGTTGTTGGCGATGATGCGCTGATGCTGCTCGGCGGCACCGGCGCCGGTCATCGCGGTGTAGATCAGGCGGTCCATGCGGTGATCGGGTAGCTAGAAGGTCCAGGTGCGCACTTAGCGCAGATTGACCAGGGTGGACATCACCTGATCCTGGGTCTTGATGGTCTGGGCGTTGGCCTGGTAGGCGCGCTGTGCGGTCATCATGTTGACCAGTTCCGCGGTCAGGTCGACGTTGGATTCTTCCAGGGCGCCAGCACGCAGCGAGCCAAACCTGCCGATTCCCGGGGAGCCCTGAACCGGGTCGCCAGAGGAGAATGTCTGGGCCCACGCGCCCCCGCCAAGCTGCGCCAAGCCCTGCACGTTTCGAAAATCGGCCAGCGCCAGCATGCCCGCCGCCTGCGACACGCCATTGGAGTAGCGCGCCGTGATGACCCCGTTCTCACCGATCTTGAGGCCCACCAGTTCGCCGGTGGAGTAGCCGTCTTGCGACAGGTTTGAGACTGCAAAGGGGGCACCGTACTGGGTGACGCTGGTGAAGTCGATGGTTGGGTTGAAAGCCGGAACAATGCTGGGCGGTGCGGGCGTCAGCGTCAGCGTGGCCGGGGTGGCCGTGACCAATGCGCCGGTGGCGTCGAAATTGAGCTGTCCGATGGGCGCGCCCGGCAGTGTCAGATTGTCGTAGACGTCCCAGTTGTCGGTGGCGGTAGATGCCACGCGCACGAAATAGAGATTGACCGGCAGCGCCACACCCTGCGAGTCGTAGGCCATCATGGATGTGCCGTAGGTGGCCCTTGGCGTGGGCGGCACCACCGAGGCGGCGACGGGTGCACGCGCATCGAGGTTGAACTCGGCGACCACTGCGGCGGTTTGTTTAGCCGCGATCGGCGCCGCGGTTGGGAGTTGCAGGGCGATGGGCGTGGTCGAGGTCGCTACGCCGAGCGCGTCGGTGGGATAACCCATCACCTTGGCGCCGGCATTGGTGATGATATTGCCGACGCTGTCGAGCTTGAAGTTGCCCGCGCGGGTGAAGCCGGCGGTGCCGTCTGGCATGGTCAGTCGAAAGAAGCCACCCCCGTTGATGGCCACGTCCAGGTCGTTGCCGGTGGTTGTGATGGTGCCTTGCGTGAACACCTGGGAGATGGTGCTGATCTCCACGCCGATCCCGATTTGGCTGCCCGCGCCGGTGCCGATGGCCGAGGCGACCATGTTCGAAAACTCGGCGCGCGAGGACTTCATGCCCGGCGTGTTGGCGTTGGCAATGTTGTTGCCGATGACGTCGAGGTTTCGGCTGGCTGCGGCCAAGCCTGAAAGGCCAGTTTGAAATGACATGATGCGTTCCTTTTCGGGGCGTGGTGGGGGCTGGCTAGTGAGCTGGGCGGGAGCGTTACAAAATGGCCTTGATGCTGCTGTACGCCACGCTGTGGTGGTCGCGCAGTTGTACCGACATGGCGCCGTTTTCGCTGCTGACTGACACAACGCGGTCGCGCGTCATTGGGGTCGTGGCGACCGACTGAGTGCCCCGTGTTGCCGTGACCCGAAAGCTCGGATCGCCACTGCCGCTGTAGCTGGTGGCATCCCACTCAAAGTTGTGACGGCCGGCCTCGAGCGCGCCTAGGTTGACGGTGCCCAACACGGCGCCGCTCGGGCTCAGAATCTCGATCTTGACCGAATCGGCGCGGCCCGACAGGTCAATTGCCCCTTTGGCCACGCCATCGGTGGCCTTGAGCTTGGAGCCGTCAACCAGCACGTCGCGACCCACCATCGAGGCGCCCTGCAGAACCTGCAGGCTGGCGAATTGATCGGCCATGCTCTTGAGCGTCTGGTTGACCTGCTGGATGCCGGTGACGGTGTTGATCTGCGCCATCTGGCTGGTCATCTGCGCGTTGTCCATCGGATTCATCGGGTCCTGATTGTTCAGTTGCGCGACCAGCAGTTTAAGGAAGCGGTCTTGCGCGGCCGCAGGGTCGGTACCGGCATTTTTGCTGGCCGACGGCTCGCTGGTGGTGCCAAAGCTGGTGCTGTTGGCGGGAGCAATGGTGCTGGAGAGCATGGTTCGGCCTTTGGTGCTTACTGTCCGATTTGCAGGGTCTTGAGCAGCAGCGTCTTGGCGGTGTTCATCACCTCGACGTTGTTCTGGTAGGAGCGTGAGGCCGAGATCATGTTGACCATCTCTTCAACCATGCTCACGTTGCTGTGGGTGATGTAGCCCTGCTCGTCGGCCGCGGGGTGGCCGGGGCTGTGTTCCTTGGGCCCCTGGGTCTGGTTCTCGGTAATGGCCTGGACACGTACGCCAAGCGAGCCGTCCGAACCCATGGGCACGCTCTCGAAGACCACTTGACGGCCCTTGTAGGCTTTTGCACTGTCGCCGGATACGGCGTCGGCATTGGCCAGGTTGCTGGCCACCACATTGAGCCGCTGCGACTGCGCGCTGATGGCGCTGCCAGCGACGCTGAAGATCGAGAACATGGACATGATGGGCTTTCGGCGGCGCGGTTTTTTGGCCTACTGGCCTTGAATCGCGCTCAAGATCGTCTTGGCGCTGCCGTTAATGAACCTGAGGGTGGATTCATATCGAATGGCGTTGTCCATAAAGCTGGCGCGTTCGCGGTCCATGTCGACACTGTTGCCGTCCAGACTGGGCTGGCTTTGCACGGTGTAGGCGAGGCGCTGGGGATCGATCGACCCCGCTGATGCGGTGGACAGGGGTATGTGCTTGCCGTGAGTCGTTGCCTGGGGTGAGCGAACCACGGAGGTGCCGGCGCTGCGGCTGGGGCCCGTGGCGTCGCGCAGAGCCTGCGAGAAGTTGAAGTCACGCGCCGCGTAGCCGGGCGTGTCCGCGTTGGCGATGTTGCCCGCGATCACACGCTGGCGCTCGGCGCGCAGCACCAGGGCCTTCGAATGGAAGTCCAGCCCACTGGTCATATTGGT
This sequence comes from Rhodoferax sp., assembly GCA_030685025.1. Classification (GTDB taxonomy): domain Bacteria; phylum Pseudomonadota; class Gammaproteobacteria; order Burkholderiales; family Burkholderiaceae_C; genus Rhodoferax_D. Next base: position 24,187 of record JAUXWC010000047.1, on the reverse strand, counting down.
CAACATGAAACACCTCGGCTCTCTGTGAAGAACGACCCGGCTGAACGCTGCGGGGTTCGACGTGAGGCAATTATGGGAAAAACTTGAATTTCCGTTGATTGGATTAACGGGGAAAAGCGCCCTTACTTGAGCGCTTTGCGATGAGTGGTCGTGTCTATAGTTCCAGCGGAGAGAAGGCGGCGGCCAAACCGGTCTGACCGCTGGCGACTCCAGACAGGATGGCCCATGTGATCAACACACTTCTATCAACCGTCGCAAGCGTCCGTGGCGCGGGCCTGTGGCTGCTTGGCCTGCTGCTGGCGGGGGGGCTGCACGCCCAGGGTGGCGTGGTCGAGCCGGACCTGCATGGTTTGACGCAACGTTGGGTGGACCAGGCGATGGCCGCCGCGCAAGCGTCGGGGCCCACGCCGTTGCGCATGGAGGTGAGTGTTGGCGCCCTGGACAGTCGGCTCAGGCTGGCTGCGTGCACCCAGATCGAGCCCTATCTTCCGCCGGGGACCAGATTGTGGGGCAGAACCCGCCTGGGCTTGCGCTGTCTGGATGGCGGGGTGCGCTGGAATGTGTTCTTGCCCGTCACGATCAAGGCCTTTGGACCGGCGTGGGTCGTCAAAGGCAGCGTGGCTGCGGGTGCGGTTCTGACCGAAACGGACATGCTGGAGGCCGAAGTGGATTGGGCGCAGGAGGCCAGCGCCATCGTGTTCGATCAGGCCATGTGGCTTGGACAGGTGGCGGCCCGGCCTTTGAGCACCGGTCAAGCCCTGCGCCAGGGGATGTTCCGCCCGGCGCAAGTGTTTGCCGCCGGCACGCAGGTGCGTGTCGTGGCGCAGGGACCGGGCTTTCAGATCACCTCCGACGGACAGGCGCTCTCGGCGGGGGTGGTGGGGCAGGCGACGCGCGTCAAGATGGACAACGGGCGCATCATGTCGGCCACGGTACTGGATTTACGAACAGTGCGGGTCGATTTGTGATGACTTCCAATCAATTGGGGACAGAGCAAAGTTCGCTTCGTGTAGCTTTGGTCAGTCCCGCAAGAACACCCCTGATCAGTTGGGGACAGAGCAAAGTGCGCTTCGCGTCACTTTGGTCTGTCCCGCAAGGTTTCAAATTTCTCTAAAGTCAGTCATGATTGCGCCGATATCAATCGTACGAGGCCGCTTGTCAGGTGGTTTTGGAGAACACGATGAAAATAGGTCAGCCATCCGATCCCCCCGTGTCAGCAAGCTCACCCTTGCCCGCCACGCAGCCCAAATCGGCGTCGAGCGCGAGCACGAACGCCAACACTGCTGCCTCCAAAAGCACGCAGTCCGCTGGCGTGGCCGTGACGGTCTCGACCTTGGCGCGCACTCTGGAAGCCGCCAATCGTGGCGAAGCGGCCGAGGTGGACACCGAGAAAGTCAACGCCGTTCGTGCGGCGATCGAACAGGGTTCCTATGTGGTGAACCCGGAAGCCATTGCCGACAAGCTGTTGGCCAACGCTCAGGAGTTGTTGGACCGTACCCGCAATTGAATGCGGCGATCGGGTTGACAGTCTGGGGCGCAGCCGCGTTGGCCAATCTGGAGACCTGAATGACCCACTTATCGGACCCTCTTGAATCCGCGTTGAGACAAATCGAGCAACGGTCTGGCGCCGTCTCCGCCAAGCTGATCACTGGTGAACCGCAAGCCTTGGCCGACGCCGCCAGCGCGTTGCAACAAATCGCGGTCGAGTTCTTCCAGATCGCACCCTCCCTGACATTGTCCACCACTGCCTCTGCCGCGTTGAAGGCCAGACTGCAGCGCATTGCCGCTGGCATGGCGATGCAGCGCGAAAATCTCATTCGACGCCAAGTGGTGGTGCAGCGCGCTCTCGACGCGATCCTGCCCGCCGCGCAGGGCTCGGCTTACGCCAAGACCACTAGCCCGTACAGCAGCGTCGGCAAACAAACTGGGGCCTTCAAGGTCCTGGCTGCTTAGTTTCCGCCTTTATCTCCCCAACATCCTTTTGCTTTTTGTAGGGGGTGGGTAGGCTGGTTTTTCTTTGACACACCCCCTATCCCCCCGCCCCTTTCCACCCTCGCCAGGGCGGAAAGGGGAGCCTCATTTGACCGCGCGAACCGGCACCGGGCAAACCGGCAGCCGTTGAAATCGTCGTTGGCGCGGCAGTAACTCAGGGTGCGAGTTCCGAGCGCCGGCGGCGGATTCGGTGATTCGAGGTGAGGCGTTCTCTTCCCTTTTGACTCGTCGCTGGCGCGCAGCGGCCAGCCGGTGGCGCCGCACAACTCCCGGAACCAGTTACGACCGTTGGCAACCCATCTTGCTGATCGGTAGCAGTCGCGACGGCTGCGCCGTGAACGCGTTGGTCGAGACCAGAAACCAAATGAGGCTCCCCTCTTCCGCCCGGCGGGGCGGGAGAGGGGCTGGGGGTGCGCCCGGCACGGGCGCACACCTGCGGGTGCAAGTCCCGCCGCAAGCTGGTCACAGTGAGCGAAGTGAAGCGCAACTGCACGAGGGTGACTGAGTGTGGGAAGGAAGCGTGGAGCGTAAACCGTGAGTCGATGGACAAGAACCGCATAAAAGGCGCTGCCAAGCAGGGTGAGCAAGCCCCTATTTGCAAAGCCCTTGTGACCAAGGCGAGGTGGCGTAAATGCGGCGACTATTGCGGTGAAGGTGTGCGTTCTTACCCGGGGAGATCTCGCCTCACGCCTGAAAGGGCGGCGGTGCAAACCGCAAGCGAGAAGTCAGCAGAGGCCGTAGTAGTGGAAGTATGGGGCCGACAAGGCAGAAAAGAACCCACGAAGGGCCAAACGTGAGTGAGTGATCGAAGACATGCAAAGCCATAAAGTCATGCGTCAGAAGCCGGGGAAACCCGGGCCTACAGGGGCAAATCCCGGTGAAGCCGGGGGACAAGCTGTGGGTGATGAAACCGCAGGTACGTTGCATGAACACCCGGACACAGGGTTGGCAAAATCCAATGCAGGCACAGGTGGCCTGCTGCGGCAGGCGCTAACAAAACAGAACCTGCAAGCTGCGTGGAAACGGGTCAAAGCCAACCAAGGCGCGCCAGGGGTAGACGGACTCGACATCGAGGCCACTGCCCAAATGCTGCGCACGCGCTGGACAGACATCCGAGACCAACTACTTGCAGGGCGCTACCGGCCAGAGCCGGTACGCAAGGTGATGATTCCAAAACCTGACGGTAGTCAACGCGAGTTAGGCATCCCGACGGTGGTAGATCGGCTCATACAGCAAGCACTACTGCAAGTACTGCAACCGCTCATTGATCCCACTTTCAGCGAGCACAGCCATGGGTTTAGGCCTCACCGGCGAGCGATTGACGCGGTCAAGGCCGCCAAGCGCTACGTACAGGAGGGACAACGTGTGGTGGTGGACGTTGACCTGTCGAAATTCTTCGACCGGGTGAACCATGACATCCTGATGGACAGGCTGCAAAAGCACATCTCTGATGCGCAGACGCTACGGTTAATCCGAGGCTACCTGAACGCAGGAATCATGGGCAATGGGGTTGTTGTGATGCAGCGCACACAAGGCACGCCGCAAGGCGGGCCGCTGTCGCCGCTGTTGGCCAACGTACTGCTCGACGATGTGGACAAAGCACTGGAGCGGCGGGGCCACAAATTTGTGCGCTACGCCGATGATTGCAACGTCTACGTGGGCAGTGTGAAGGCAGGCGAGCGTGTCATGGCGTACCTCAGAAAGCTCTACGCGGGCTTGAAGCTCCAAATCAATGAAGCCAAGAGCGCAGTGGGAGCCGCCTTCGGGCGCAAGTTTCTCGGATATACGCTGTGGGTTGGCGCGGGCAAGGAAGTCAAATGCAAGGTGGCCGACAAGGCACTGCAGACCTTCAAGGCTCGCATCCGCCAAATCACGCGCCGCTCGGGTGGGCGCAGTATGCAGGACGTAGTGCAGAAGCTAAGGGCCTACCTGCTGGGATGGAAGGCTTATTTCGGACTGGCGCAAACCCCCAAAATCTGGCGCACGCTGGACATTTGGATACGCCGCCGATTACGGGCACTCCAACTCAAGCAGTGGAAAAACCCCAGGACGATATACCGGGAACTCAAAGCACTGGGGGCCAGCGAACAAGCTGCCAAAAGCACGGCCATGGATGGTCGCCGCTGGTGGTACAAAAGCGATAGCTGGCTCAACAAGGTGCTCACCATCGCGTACTTCGATCAGCTTGGAGTGCCACGTCTGACATGACAAACCTCAAGCTCACGAACCGCCCGGTGCGGAACCGCACGCCGGGTGGTGTGGCAGGGGTGCCCCGCGAGGGGCCCCCTATGCCGATGAGTGAGTGGGGGAAACAAACCCGGCCAGCGCGACTCAGTGTGAGCGCATCTTCGCCCGCAGCCGCGCAATCGACTGGCTGTGCAACTGGCAGATGCGCGACTCGGTGACGTTCATCACGGCGGCGATTTCCTTCAGGTTCATGTCCTGCTCGTAATACATGCTCATGATCAGTTGCTCGCGATCAGGCAGAGCTTTGATGGCGGTGACCAGGGCCTGGCGTAGCCGCTGATCGCGCAGCATGTTCAGGGGGTCGGCCCCGCTGTCGGCGACGTGATGATCCAGGAAATGGTCCTCGTCGTCGTTGCTGCGGGACATGTCCTCCAGGTAGACCAACTGCGTGCCCTGCACCTTGCTGAGCAGGGTCTGGTATTCGGCCAGGGTCATGTCCAGCTCGGCGGCGATTTCCGACTCGATCGGGCTGCGTCCCAACTGATGCTCCAGGCGGCGCATGGCCTGCTCGATTTCCTTCTGGCTCTTGCGCGAGCCACGCGACATCCAGTCGTTCTCACGCAGCTCGTCAATCATGGCGCCGCGAATACGTTGCGTCGCAAAGGTTTCGAACTGAACGCCTTGCGCTGCCTCGTAGCGCGTCAGCGCTTCGGACAGGCCAATCAGGCCGACCTGGATCAAATCGTCCACTTGCACACTGGCTGGGAGCTTGGCCATCATGTGGTGTGCCAGGCGGCGCACTAGGGGCTGGTACTGCCGGATCAGGGCATTGCGGTCGAGCTGGCCTTTGGCGGTGTACATCAGTGACTCCCCCCCTGGTAGGCGGTGGATGGTTGTTTGACCCAGGGCGTGGCACGGTCATATTGCTCCAGCGGCAGGCCGCTCTCGACCAGGCGCAACGCCAGCGCCCGCAGGGCGGCGGCACTGGATTCGTCAGCCGGGTCGTCGCCCAGGCTGACCGACTCCAACTGGTAGCCCAGGAAGGTCATCGAACAATCCTGCAGGTTGCGGTGAAAGGCCAGGTCGGACTCCAGGCGATCACTTTCGACTGACTCAAGCATGCAGGCAATACTAGGCCGAAGCCCGCCATTAAGCAACAGCAGCTTGAGTGCCTGATAGGCCGATACCAGGGCCCTTTTGCCACCTGCGACCACCAGCAGCGGCGTCACGCCGCTGTGGGGCAGCAGGGAGACCAGTGTCGACGCGCTGGCGTATAGGATCATCACACTGCAGCTTTGCGACAAACCGGTCAGATCGCGCAGCGATGCGTGACCCGTGGCCGAGGCTTGGCACAGGCGCTTGAGGCCGATCGCCGCCGGCAGGATGGTCCATGGCACCGAGGGGTCAAGGCGGTCACGCGCCGCACTGGCGCCGTCGATCAGTTGCTCCAGGCCCGGACCCTGCGCCGATTCACTGTGGGTGGCGTCCAGCACCAGCACCGAGTAGCCAAGATCCGCCAGTGTTGAACACAGGTTCCAGAGCAAGGGCAGTTCGGTGGCCTGGTCGCCGTGACTGGCCAGAGCCAGCATGCGCGGTGACGCTTGCAGGGCCATGGCCTGCAAGCCGATGGCCTGGTTGGCGCATGTCTCAAGCATCGAGCCGTCCCCCGGTGTGTGCGGCGCCGCTCGATTTGGCAAAGAAGAAACCCATGTCCGCCATGACTGGATCGAAGGCGGATTTGGCTGGCGCGCGCATCGACATGCGAACCAGTTTACCGGCGTCGGCGGCTTCCCAGTCCTCGGGCACGCGCTGGCCGGTGGTTACGCCGCGCAGCACCAGTTGATGGCGGATGGCGGCGTCCAGCACGGGGCCGAGTTTGGCGGCCTCGTCGATCTTGGACAGCACCGCTTGTTGCACGCCTTTGGACTTGAAGGAAGACACCACATCTTCCAGCGTGTCACCGTGGCCGCCGGCGTTGAGGATCTGCAGGCGATTGACCTTGGGCAGGTCCAGCAGGTCGAGCATGTCGCGCTTGCGCGGGTCGTGGGGGCTAAGGCCAGTGGTGTCGATCAGCACCATCTTCTTGGCCGCAAGTAGGGTCAACAAGTCTTGCAGCGCGGCGCGGTCGTGCGCCAGGTGCGCCACCACACCCATCATCCGGCCATAGGCGCGCAGTTGCTCGTGCGCGCCGACACGGTAGGTGTCCAGGGTGATCAGGCCCACGCTGCTGGGTCCGTGAGTGCGCGCGCAAAGGCCGGCCAGTTTTGCCGCAGTCGTGGTCTTGCCCACGCCCGTGGCGCCAATCAAGGCGAAGATGCCGCCCTCGTCATGGATGGCGGCGCCGCCCGCGTCGGTCTTGAGGTTGCGCTCCAGCACCTCCATGACCCAGTGCACGGCCTCGGCGGCACTGGTGTCCTCTGGCATCTTCTCCAGGATGGCGCGCGCCAGGATTGGCGAGTAGCCGGCGCGGATCAGCTTGAGCATGAGGTTGGACTGAATCGGATGCTGGCGCGCCTGGCCTAGCCAGCTCAGCGTGTCGAAGCGCTCTTCGATCAGCGCCTTCATGTTGCGCAGTTCGTCCACGATCCCTTGCGACAGCGCCGGGGCGCTGGCTGCGGCTGGCGGACTCCTGTCGGGCGAACTGGCCCTGGGTTTGGCGGGCGTGTCGATTTGCAGGCGGCGCGGCGCAGCCGGGCTGGCGACCGCGATGGGTGAAGCTGGTTCCGGGGTCGCGGGTGGCGGCGCAACCTTGCTGCTCGCGGCCTCCTGGCGGCGGCGCAGCATGCGCTCACGCACATAGTCCTGAAACGACAGGGTGCTCATGGCCAGCTCGGCCACGTCGTCCTCCACCTGGTTCTTCGGGTTGGCCCGGCGCGGTGCGGGCGCGGGGCGCAGGGCGTCCTGATCCTTGACGCGGCTGGTGAAGGTGTCGGCCTGGTCCAGCGCGGCCAGGCTGTCTTCGGCGGTGGCGACGACTTCGACGCCGTTGGCGGTCGGGCGGTTGGAGAGAATCAGCGTGCCGTCGCCAAATGCCATGCGGGCTTTGGCCAGGGCGTCACGGGCGGTGGGAGCGGTAAAGCGTTGGATGTTCATGATGGTGCGCCTCTGAGGATCGGGCCGATGCGGATGGTGTGGGTTTCGGGTATTTCGCTGTGCGCCAGTACTTGCAGGCGCGGTGCGACACGACGCAGCAGCCGCGCGATGGCGCTGCGGATCTGATCGGGGACCAGCAGGCAGGCCGGAATGCCGATCTCTTCCTGCTTCAGTGCCACGGAGGCTGCGGTGCGGGTCAGCATGTCGGCCACGCCGGGGTCCAGCGCGGGCCCCATCGCGTTGCCCAAGGCCTGCACCAGCAAGCGCTCCAGCCCTGGGTCGATGGCGATGACGTTGAGTTCGCGCGTCGAGCCGTAGATCTGTTGCACGATGGCCGGTGACAGCGCCACACGCACGCGGCGTGCCAGCTCGGCCGGGTCAGTCGTGGCGCTGGCGTGTTCGGCCAGCGATTCGATGATGGTGCGGATGTCGCGGATGTGCACCGATTCGTCCAGCAACAGTTGCAGCACCTTCTGGAATACCGCGATCGGGACCAGCTTGGGAACCACTTCGTCGATCAGTTTGGGAGCCAGCTTGCTCACGTGTTCCACCAGTTGTTGGGTTTCGGTACGGCTGAGAAGTTTGGAGGCATGCACTTGCATCAAGTGTGACAAATGGGTGGCCATCACGGTCTCGGAATCAACCACCGTATAGCCGGCCATTTGCGCTGCTTCCTTCTGTCGGTCATCAATCCAGTGCGCCGGCAGGCCAAATGCGGGGTCGGTGGTGGCGGTGCCAATCAGTGGCGAGGTGACGCCACCGGGATTGATCGCCAGGTGCATGCCGGGAAACGCCTCCCCTTCGCCGACAATGACGCCGCGTAGCGTGATCCGGTAGCCGCTGGGACGCAACTCCAGGTTGTCGCGCACATGCACGGCGGGCGGCAGGAAGCCCACCTCCTGGGCGAACTTTCTGCGCACGCCCTTGATGCGGGTGAGCAGGTCGCCCTGGCGGTTCTTGTCAACCAATGCGATCAGACGGTAGCCCAGCTCCAAGCCGAGTTGGTCGACCGGCTGCAGGTCGTCCCAGGTCGCCTCGCCGTCAGGGGTTGGGGGCGGCGCCAGCGCGTCCGGATCAACCGGTGCCGGTTGGTGCGACAGCACCCAGGCGGTATAACCCAGCGCTGCCGAGATGCCCAGGAACACCACATGCGGCATGCCCGGAATGATGCCCAGGATGCCCATGATGGCGGCGGTGATGCCAAATGCGCGCGGCGAGACGAACATCTGCTGGGCGATCTGCCGGCCCAGGTCATGGTCCTTGCCGACGCGCGAGACCACCATCGCCGCCGCCACCGAGATCAGCAAGCCCGGAATCTGGGCCACCAGCGCGTCACCGACCGCCAGCAGGATGTAGGTGTCGGCGGCTTTCGATGCGCTCAGCCCATGCTGCAGCATGCCGATCGCAAAACCGCCGAAGATGTTGATCAGCAAAATCAAAATGCCCGCTACCGCGTCGCCGCGCACGAACTTGGAGGCGCCGTCCATCGAGCCGAAGAAGTCGGCCTCCTCCGAAACCTCGGCGCGTCGGCGCCGGGCTTCCTTCTCGTCGATCAGTCCGGCATTCAAATCGGCGTCCACGGCCATTTGTTTGCCCGGCATCGCATCCAGCGCGAAACGCGCCGATACCTCGGCGATGCGCTCGGCACCCTTGGTCACCACCACGAAGTTGATCACCACCAAAATCGAGAACACGATCAGCCCGACGGCAAAGTTGCCCCCGACCAGGAAGTGGCCGAACGCCTCGATCACTGCCCCCGCGGCGCCGGGTCCGGTGTGGCCTTCAAGCAGCACGATCCGGGTCGAGGCAACGTTGAGCGACAGGCGCATCAGCGTGGTCAGCAGCAAGACCGCCGGGAACGCGGCAAAGTCCAGCGGGCGAAGCATGTAGGCGGCCACCATCATGACCATCAAGGCCATCGCAATGTTGATGGTGAAGAAGGTGTCCAACAACCAGGTGGGCAGCGGCAGCACCATCATGCCCAGGATGGCGACCACCAGCATCGGCGCGGCGGCTCCCTTGAGCAAGCTGACATTGCCGCTCAGCCACTGTTGCAGCGCCTTGATCGAAGGGTTCATGCGGTGCTTTCTGCGGCAAGGGTCATGGACAGGGGGTCAAGTTCCGGTGGTACCAATGGTGTGGGCACCTCGCCAGGCATGGGCCCATCGCCGTGCATGGCGGCCTTCAGGCGGTAGACATAGGCCAGCACCTGCGCCACGGCGGTGAAGAGTTCGGCCGGAATATCCTGGTCCAGCTCGGAGTGGGCGTACAGCGCGCGCGCCAGCATCGGTGACTGCAAGACCGGGATCGAATGGCTCTTGGCCATGTCGCGTATCTTCAGGGCCAGCAGATCCGCACCCTTGGAGATCACCTTGGGTGCACGCATGGTGGCGTCGTCGTAACGAATGGCGACGGCGAAGTGTGTGGGATTCATCACGACGAAGTCGGCCTTGGGGACTGCGCTGATGCTGTTGCCCTGCGAGATCTCGCGCTGACGCTGGCGCAGCCGACCCTTCATCTGCGGGTTGCCGTCCGATTCCTTGTGTTCCTGCTTGACTTCTTGATGGGACATCTTGAGACGCGATTTGTGCAGGAAGGACTGCAGCGGAACGTCCACCACGGCCGCCAGCAACACCACCAGCAGCATCAATCCCATGCCCACACTCAGCCAATGTGCCAGGTGGACAAGGGCACTGGTGGAGGGTTGCAGCAACAGATTGGCGAGTTCGCCAAGGCTGGCACGCAGGTACAGCGTGCCAATCGTGCCAAGTGCCGCCGCCAGGAACACCATCTTGACGATCTCCGCCAGCTTGTCCTTGGTGAAGAGCCGACCGATGCCCTTTAGAGGGTTGAGGCGGCTGAAGTCGGGCGTGACAGGCTTGATGCTGCTGACCCAGCCGCCCGCCGCAATCGTGCTGATGACGGATGCCGTGATCACGATGGCGGCGAATACGGTGCTGGCGATCAGACCGGTCGTAACCATGGACTGCAGGCGCGGCACAAGCGAGCCGGTTTGCATGACGGCGGCCGCGTCAAACGCCAGTTGCTGGCTCAGGGCCAGCTTCAGCCGATCGAGCATCGCGGGTGCCAGGCCCATGAGGCTGAGGGCGCCGACGCCCAGCACCGCCAGATGAGACAGTTCGCGCGAGCGGGTGACTTGGCCGTCGTCACGCGCCTTTTGCAGCTTGCGCTCGGACGCCGGTAAATTGCGATCCTGGCTGTTGGAATCCATGATGGTGGGGCGTGTAAGTTCCCACCATTGTCATCAGACCCCGCCGTAACTAAAGGGCAATAAGCGCGGCTTTATCCGCTCACTTCGACGCCCCAATTGCGCGATCCTCAGAAGCCCAGGCTGGCCAGCAGGTCGTCGACCTCGGACTGGCCCTTGACCACGTCGGGATTGCCCTCCGGATTGACCACCGGACCTGACAGCGAGGGGGTGTGAGGGTGGTGCTCTTCGCCACTGGGCGTCGGCGCGGCCTGGGTCGCCGCGTGTGCGGGGGCGGTCAGGACCAGCATTCGGACCAGTTCTTCCTCGATGCCCGCGGCAAGGTTGACAACCTTGGCAATCACCTGGCCGGTCAGGTCGTGGAAGTCCTGGGCCATCATGATCTCGGTCAGGTGGCCGTCGATTTCCTTGGTCGAGCGCTCCACGTCACTGAGAAAATTCATGACGTGGCCTTTGGCCACGGCGGCTACCGGGTCTTTGACGATCAGTGCGCCGATGCGGCGTGTCTCGGCCGCGATGTGTTCGTCCTGTGCTTTGGCAAGGTCAACCCGATTGAGTACCTTTTCGGCCGCTTCGCCCGTCAGGCGGGCGATGTAGGACAAACGGCTCTTGGCATCTGGAATTTCGTCGGCCCAGGCGTTGACCTTTTCGGTCAGGCCCAAGCCATTGAGCGAATCGTGCAACTGTCGTGTGAGCGCACCGATCATGCGGTGCACATCGGGCGTTGAGATGGCGTTTGCGCTGGCTGGAGTGGTGTGTGGCATGGCGTTCACTTCAGCCCAAGTTTGGTTAGGATCAGGTTGACTTTGTCTTCCAGAGTGGCCTTGGTGAAGGGCTTGACGATGTAGCCGGCGGCACCCTGTTGGGCTGCCATCACGATGTCTTCCTTGCGCGCTTCGGCGGTGACCATCAGCACTGGGATGTGTTTGAGCTTGTCGTCTTTTTTGATTTCCGTCAGCAACTGAAACCCGTTCATGTTGGGCATATTGATGTCGCTGACGACGAAGTCGAAATTCGTGTTGCGAAGTTTCTGCAGCGCCACCACGCCATCCTCGGCCTCGTCGCACTCGGCGTAGCCACTTTCCTTGAGCAGGTTGCGCAAGATCCGGCGCATTGTGGAGAAGTCGTCCACCACCAGAAACCTAAGCTCATTTGCCATGAGTAACCCTTTCTTTGGTCAGTGCCGTGTGTGACTTTGCGGGCCAGGGCGCAGCGTAGCGACATTCTGTCCTCAACTGATCAGAGCTAAGTATGTACCAATTCATGTTGACTCAGGGCTTTCCTTGTGTGCCGGAGGACTGCGCGCCCCTGGCTGGCTCAATGCCTTTTGCGGCGGGCGCGCGTGAGGATCCCATCAGGCGTTCTTCCGCCTCACGGGTCATGACAATGATACTGATTCTTCGATTGGAAGGGCTTAAGGGGTTAGCTTGATCGAACAGGACGCTCGATGCCAGTCCGACCACGCGGCCCAATCTGTCCTCCGGCATGCCAGCGGCCACCAATTCGCGCCGCGACGCGTTGGCGCGGTCGGCCGACAGCTCCCAATTGCTGTAGCTGCGCTGTCCGCTGACGTAGGGTGCGCTGTCGGTGTGACCGTCGAGGCTGATCTTGTTGTCGATGTCGCTCAGCGCCGCGCCGAGTTCGCGCAGGATCTCGCGCATATAGGGTTTGACCACCGCGCTGCCGCTGTCAAACATCGGCCGTCGCTGGTCGTCGATGATCTGTATCTGCAGCCCGTCGGGCGTCGACTCGATGCGAATCTGCGAGCTGAATTCGGCCAATTTGGCATTGTTCGAGATCGCCTCGCTGATCTTTGCCGCCAGTTTGGCCATGGCCTTGGCGTCCTGCTTGGCGACCTCCGCGCGCATGGCTTCGACCGCCTTCTTCTTCTTGACCAGAGGATCACTGCCGTCGCCGGTCTTGCCTTGCCCGGTTCGTTGCGTCAAGTCGTGTCCGCCGCCGGGCAAAACGCTGGGGCTGGCACCCGCGCCACTTCCGCCCATCATCGAAACCTTGAGGGGTGAACTAAAGTAGTCGGATAAACCCTTTTTGTCGCCTTCCGATGTTGAACCCAACAGCCACATCAGCAGAAAGAAGGCCATCATGGCCGTCACGAAGTCGGCGTAGGCAATCTTCCAGGCGCCCCCATGCACGGCGTGGCCGCCCTTTTTGATCCTCTTGATGATGATCGGCTGCAGCTTCTTGGCGTCGGTGGCCATGTCAGGCTCTCAGGCGTCTACTTCTTGCCGCGCACGTGGGCTTCGAGTTCGAGGAAGGTCGGACGTTCGGTTGAGAACAGCACCTTGCGGCCAAACTCGATGGCGGTGGATGGGTTGTAGCCCTGCATGCTGGCCAGCAAAGTGGTCTTGATGCACAGCAGCTCCTTGGCGCTGTCCTCGGATTTTTGCTCAAGCAGGCCTCCCAGTGGCTCCACCACGGCATAGGCCAGCAAAATACCCAGGAAGGTGCCCACCAAGGCGGAGGCGATCATGCCGCCGAGCACTGCCGGGGGCTGCCCGACCGACCCCATGGTGTTGATCACGCCGAGTACCGCCGCCACAATGCCGAACGCCGGCAAGCCGCCCGCCAACTTGGCAATGGCCGCGACCGGCGCATGGGCCTCCTGGTGATGCGTGTCGATCTCGTTGTCCATCAGAGATTCGATTTCGTGCGCGTTGAGGTTGCCCGAAACCATCATGCGCAAGTAGTCGGTCATGAATTCGACCACATGGTGATCATGGCCGACGGCCGGGTATTTCTGGAATACCGCCGATTCGTGGGGCGTCTCGACATCCTTCTCGATCGCCATCAGGCCCTCTTTGCGCGCCTTCTGCAGGATGTCGTAGAGCAGGGCCAGCAGTTCCATGTAGCGCGCCTTGGTGTACTTGGAGCCCTTGAGTGCCTGCGGCACCAGCGCAATCGTCGCCTTGAGCACCTTGGGCTGGTTGTTGACCACAAAGGCGCCGAGTGCCGCACCCAGAATGGTGACCAGCTCAAACGGCAAGGCCGTCAAGATCACCGAAATGTTACCGCCGTGGAAAATGTACACCCCGAAGATGCACACCATCGACACCAGATAACCGACGATAACAATCATGTTTTGTGCTGAGCCGAATTGAGCCGCCGAGGCTTTCGCCGTTCGAAGCAACTATAGCTTGCGGTGTGTCATTCTAGGCAACAAGCCGCCACCCCAAAAACAGAAAAGGGCCCGGAAACGCCCGCTTTTGAGACTTTGCGGGGCCGACCGGAGCACAGCGACGCTCGGTCCTCCACTGTTCACGAAGGCTTGGTTGGCGTCGCAGCTTCAATGTAGCAGGATGCCGCCAGCGTTGGTGCTCTTGCCGGCCCTGGCCGGCGGCGTGCACAGCCCGCATTCGAAGTGGCGGGCGTTCTCATAGGGTTCGCTGACAAAGTGGCCGCTGCATTTGGAGCATTTGGTCATCGCCAGCATGTTGTTGTCCACGAATTTGACCAGACGCCAGGCTCGGGTGATCGACAGCAAGGGCTCGACCCCACAGGCGGCAATTTGCTCGCTGTAAAGCCGGTATGCCTTCATGATCGCGTCGATATCCTCCAGAGCGCTGGTCTTGCTGAGGTACTCATAGGTATTGAGGAACAAGGATGCATGAATGTTGGGTTGCCAGGTCAGGAACCAGTCGGTTGAAAACGGCAGTTGCCCTTTGGAGGGAGATCGGCCCGCTACTTCCTTGTACAGGCGCAGCAGCCGCTCATACGAGAGGTCGGTTTCGCTTTCCAGCACCTGCAGGCGCGCACCCAGGTTGATCAGAGCCACGGCACGGTCAACCTGACGGGAATCATTGAGAACGCTTTTGGTGGCCATGGCTATCTCCTTACACTGCTTCAGAAAAACGCCCAGCCATCAGAATGCTGGCGTGCAGTTTGGCGGTGGCGTCGTTGTCCACTTTGCTGGGGGCGTGGTTGGTGAGCAGGTTCCAGACCACGTCGTCATCCACTCGAAAACGGCACAGCAGCATGTTGCCCGAGGCGATCTTCAGGATCTGGACGGGTGACAGGCTGACAATGATATCGGCTGACTCCTCGGACACGCCCAGTCGAAACTGCGCTTCGGCCTTGTCGGCGCGAATCAGGTTTTGTGCCAACATCAGGTAGGTGACGTTGGCATCCCGGATTTCCTTTTGCATCTGTTCGCTGTTCATGTCGGACTCCTGGTCTGGATGGGTGCGGCCTGCTCGGGTCGCGATGGAGTTGATTCTGAACGGGGGGTTAAAAACTTGAATCGGGAAATGGCTGCCCGTGGCGTAGGGGCAGCGGTCGTTGCGTGTAGGGTCAATTCGTACACGCAGTAGGGGGTGGCCGACACCCTGCGCTGGCGTGTTGAAGAGAAAACCCTGAAAGACCGTCGTGTTCGACGGACTGGCTTGCTACAGTTGCGCATATTCTCGAATGTCAGGAAGGCTGAGTCAAAGGCATGGCAATTTGCACCGACACCGTGGGGACTACAACATGAAGGCAGTCATTCTGGCCGGTGGGCTGGGCACGCGCATTGCCGAAGAGACCCATCTGCGGCCCAAGCCGATGATCGAAATCGGGGGCAAGCCGATCTTGTGGCACATCCTGAAGATGTACTCCGCGCATGGCGTCAACGAATTCGTGATCTGCTGCGGCTACAAGGGCTACATCATCAAGGAGTACTTCGCCAACTATTTTTTGCACATGTCCGATGTCACCTTTGACATGGCCAGCAACCGCATGGAGGTGCACCACAAGCATGCGGAGCCGTGGCGCGTGACACTGGTCGACACCGGCGACAACACGATGACCGGTGGCCGCCTGAAACGGGTTGCCGACTACGTCAATGACGACCCCGCTTTCTGCTTCACGTACGGCGATGGTCTATCGGATTTGGACATTTCCAAGTCAATCGCCTTTCACCGGCAGCACGGCAAACTCGCCACCGTGACGGCGGTGCAACCCCCTGGCAGGTACGGGGCTCTGCAGATGAGTGGCGCCAACGTGCAGGGGTTCACTGAGAAGCCGCGCGGTGATGGGGGGCTGATCAACGGCGGTTTTTTTGTCTTGTCGCCTTTGTCTCTGGAGCGGATCGAGGGAGACAGCACCAGTTGGGAGGCTGAGCCCCTGTCTGGTCTTGCTGCGGATGGTGAGCTGATGGCCTTTGAACATACGGGCTTCTGGCAACCCATGGACACCCTGCGGGAAAAGAACCTGCTCGAAGAGCTTTGGCAAGGCGGCGCCGCGCCCTGGAAGGTGTGGTGATGCAGGCAAGCGGCGACTTCTGGCGCGGCAAGCGTGTCTTGCTCACCGGCCACACCGGCTTCAAGGGCGGCTGGCTGGCGCTGTGGTTGCAGCGGCGCGGAGCGTCGGTCACCGGTGTCGCGCTGGCGCCGTCCACGCGTCCCAGCCTGTTCGAGCTGGCGCATCTGTCCGACGGGCTGGACAGTCATTTTTGTGACATTCGCGATGCGTCGGCCCTGGCGGCGATCATCCACGCCGCGCGGCCCGAGATCGTCTTTCACCTGGCGGCGCAGCCACTGGTGCGCCTGAGCTACCGTGAACCGCTACAGACCTTCGCTTGCAACGTGATGGGCACCGCGCATCTTCTTGATGCGCTGCGCGGCCTGGACGATGTGCGCGTGGCGGTGATGGTGACCACTGACAAGGTCTACTGCAATCGCGAGTGGCCCTATCCCTACCGCGAGGACGATGCGCTGGGCGGGCATGACCCGTATAGCGCCAGCAAGGCCGCGAGTGAAATCGTGATTGCCAGCTATCGCGACGCCTTTCTGGCCGCGCAGGGGGTGGCGATTGCCACCGCACGTGCCGGCAATGTGATGGGCGGAGGCGACTGGTCCGAGGACCGGTTGTTGCCCGACGCGATGCGCGCCTGGCAGTCGGGGCAGGTGCTGGAGATTCGCAAGCCCGAGGCGATTCGGCCTTGGCAGCATGTGCTTGATCCGCTATCGGGTTACCTGACGCTGGCCCAGGCCTTGTGGACTCGGCCGGAGCTTGCTGGCGCCTACAACTTCGGCCCACCTAGTGACGAGGTGGCGACCGTGCGCCAAGTGGTGGCGCTGGCGCGAGCTGCCTATGGCCGCAGTGAGGTGGTTTTTGGCGACGGCAGCAACGGCCCTCACGAAGCCGGCTGGCTGTCGCTGGAAGTGGCCAAGGCCTGCGTGGCGCTGGGGGTGCGCTCCCGCATCAGCCTGCAGCAAGCCGTTGTGGACACGGTCACCTGGTACCGCGCGCAGCACGAAGGCGCCGATGCTCGGGCCTTGTGCGAGGCGCAGATTGCCGCGTTCGAGGCGCTACCGTGAAGCGTCTGGCCATCACGCCGCTGCCCCTGTCCGGACTCATGCTGGTCGAGCGTCAGCGGCTGAGTGATGCGCGCGGATTCCTGTCGCGGCTGTTCTGTGCGCAAGAGTTACTGGCGGCCGGCTGGACCAAGCCGATTGCCCAGATCAACCACAGCTACACGGCCCGGTCTGGCACGGTGCGCGGCATGCACTTTCAGCGCGCGCCGCATGGCGAGATGAAGCTGGTGAGTTGTGTGCGCGGCGAGGTATGGGATGTGGCGGTGGACTTGCGCGCCGGGTCACCAAGCTTTCTGCACTGGCACGCCGAGCGCCTGTCGGCCGACAACGGCCGCGCGCTGCTGATTCCGCAAGGCTGCGCGCACGGTTTCCAGGCGTTGACCGATGACGTGGAGCTGTTGTATTGCCATTCCGCTGCCTACAGTGCCGCTGCCGACGCGGGTCTCGATCCGTGCGACGCGCGACTGGGCATAGACTGGCCGCGGGCCATCACCGAGCTGTCGGCGCGCGACGCCGGTCACCCCGGCATTGATGCCGCGTTTGAAGGAGTCACCGCTTGAAATGCCGACATTGCGGCAGTGCCCTGCACCTGCCGTTCCTGGATCTGGGCAGCGCCCCGCCCTCCAACGCGTACCTGACCGAGCAGGGCCTGCGCGCGCCCGAGCTTTGGTTTCCCCTTCGTTTGCTGGTGTGCCAAAGCTGCTGGCTGGTCCAGACCGAAGACCATGCCGGACGCGAGGCGCTGTTCACCGACGACTACGCCTACTTCAGCTCGTTTTCCAGCTCCTGGCTGGTTCATGCCAAGGCCTACGTGCAGGCGACGCAAAGTCGCTTTGGCCTCGGTGCGCAAAGCCGCGTCGTCGAAGTTGCCGCCAATGATGGCTATCTGCTGCAGTACGTGCGGGCGGCTGGAATTCCATGCTACGGCGTCGAGCCCACCGCCAGCACGGCATCGGCCGCACGGGGCAAAGGCATCGACATCGTCGAGCGTTTCTTTGGTGTGGCACTGGCCGATGAACTGGCCCGGGCTGGACGTCAGGCCGACTTGATGGTCGCCAACAATGTACTGGCGCACGTGCCCGACATCAACGATTTTGTCGCCGGGTTCACGCGATTGCTCAAACCCCACGGGGTGGCGACGTTCGAGTTTCCGCACCTGCTGCGCATGGTGCAACAGAACCAGTTCGATACGGTCTATCACGAGCACTACTCCTATCTGTCGCTGGTCGCGCTGGAGTCGGTCTTTGCCCACAATGGTCTGCGCATCTTCGACGTTGAAGAACTGCCGACACATGGAGGTAGCCTGCGTGTGTTCGCGCAGCGCGCCGACACGGGCCGCCAGCCATTGGCGTTGGCGGTGGCGAAGCTGTCTCAAGTCGAAGTCGACGCCGGGATGCGGACCGCGGCCTTCTACCGGGGGCTGAAGGTCAGGGCAGAGCGGGTCAAGGACGATTTGCTGGCCTTTCTAATCGAGTCCAAACGCCAAGGCCTCGGAGTCGCCGCCTACGGCGCCGCAGCCAAGGGCAACACCCTGCTCAACTTTGCGGGTGTGCGGCCGGATATGCTGCCCTATGTTGTGGATAGGAATCCGGCCAAGCAGGGCAAGTTCATGCCGGGTAGCCGCATTCCTATCGTCGATGAGGCGTATTTGCAGGCGCAAAGGCCAGATCGCATTCTGATACTGCCTTGGAACTTGCGCGAGGAAGTCATGCTGCAATTGGCGTATGCGAGAAAATGGGGTGGGCGGTTTGTGGTCGCGGTGCCGCAGTTGGAGTGTCTATGAGCAATGAGGTAAGGATTCCCCTGGCCAAGCCTTCGATCACCGAGCTGGAAGTTGCGTACGCGGCGGACGCGGCGCGAAACGGCTGGGGGGAACAGTGTTACGACTACATCAACAAGTTCGAAGCGGCCTTTCGGGATCACATTGGCGTCAAGCATGCGATTGCGACTTCTAGTTGCACGGGGGCGCTTCATCTGGGGTTGGCGGCGCTGGGCATCGGACCGGGCGACGAAGTCATTCTTGCAGACACCAATTGGATTGCCACGGTTGCTCCCATCGCGCATTTGGGCGCTACGCCCGTCATGGTGGACATTCTTCAGGACACTTGGTGCGTTGATCCAGGTCGGGTCGAGGCGGCGCTCACGTCCAAGACCAAAGCCATTATCGCCACCCATATTTACGGCAACCTGTGTGAAATGGATGGGTTGCTTGCCATTGGCGAAAAGTACGGGGTTCACGTTATCGAGGATGCTGCCGAGGCGATCGGCTCTGTATATCGCGGGCGACGGGCTGGCAGCATGGGTGTTTTTTCCGGATTCTCATTCCATGGTTCGAAGACCATCACAACGGGCGAAGGGGGGATGTTCGTCACCAATGACTCGGCCCTCCATGAACGGGTCTTGACGCTGTCCAACCACGGACGCTCTCGGCACGAGGTCAAACAGTTTTGGCCTGAAGTGCTTGGCTACAAGTTCAAGATGTCGAACATTCAGGCCGCCATCGGTTGTGCACAGACCGAGCGCGTGCAAGCGCTTGTCCACAGGCGACGTGAGATTCTCGCGACCTATCGGGAGAAACTGTCCATCATGCCGGGCATTTCAATGAATGCGGAGTTGGATGGGACGTGCATCGGGGCCTGGATGCCGACCGTTGTGTTTGCCAAAGCTGCGGGCATCACGGCTGAATCGATCATCCCGAAATTCCAGGCGAGAAATGTTGATGCGCGGGTATTTTTTCATCCGTTGTCCAGTCTTCCGATTTTTGATTGTCAGTCTCGCGAAACACTCGCCGCCGATATTGCTGCGCGCGCCATCAATTTGCCAAGCTTTCATGATATGACCGCGAGTGAAATTGATCGTGTCGTGGCCATCATCGAGGACGCCATTCATGCCTGAATACACGTCGTATGTATGCTGGGGCGCATCGGGTCATGCCAAGGTCCTGACCGAGATGATTGTGGGGAATGGGGGGCAACTGTTGGCCTACTTCGATAGGCAGGCACGTCCAGCAATATCGGAAGGTGTCCCCGTTTATGTCGGGGATGATGGTTTCAGGGGTTGGATCGCTGGCTGTAAGACACCGGACAAGATCCGCGGTGTTGTGGCCATCGGACATTGCGGTCCTGATCGCATGAGAGTCCTCAAGCTCTTTCATGACCATGGGCTGCTGACGCCACCCGTTCTCGACCATCGCGCCAGCGTGAGCGCTAGCAGTGTAATTGGGAAGGGGGTGCAAATTTTTCCTTTTGCTGTCGTTGCCGCTCAGGCTGTCATTGGTGATGCCTGCATCATCAATCACCGTGCCTCGGTGGATCACGAGTGCGTTCTGCGGGAGGGCGTTCACGTTGCCCCCGGGGCGACGCTGTGCGGCTGCGTGCGGGTCGGCAAGAACGTATTTGTCGGCGCGGGCGCGGTCATATTGCCGAGACTGACAATTGGCGATGGCGCAACGATTGGAGCGGGTGCGGTGGTGACCCGCGACGTGCCAGAAGGCGTCACCGTCGTCGGCAATCCGGCCAGAATTATTTGAGAACCGCCAGTGCCAACCGCGAATTGAGTTTGATAAGCGGTTGCGCAGGCTACGAAGAACAGGAGCTAATGTGAACCCAAGCGATCTCTTCGATCAGGAGCGTCAGGTGCGACTCGCACAGTATGAGCGCGATCAGGCTTTTTCTGACTTGTCCAAGAGTTGGTTGCAGATGTCCATGCAGCGCAAGTATGTCTACAATTTTGACTGGCTAGGCCGACCCATCATTCAGTATCCGCAGGATATGGTGGCGATTCAGGAACTGGTCTGGTCAGTGCGCCCCGATCTGATCATTGAAACTGGCATAGCGCACGGTGGCTCGCTGGTGCTCAGTGCCAGTTTGCTGGCCATGTTGGATTTGTGTGATGCGATCGAGTGCGGGCAGACCATGGACCCTCGACATAGCCAACGTAAAGTTATTGGCGTGGATGTTGACATACGTGCTCACAATCGTGCCGCCATCGAGGGGCATCCGATGGGCAGTCGCATTCAGATGATCCAAGGTTCGTCGGTTGCTGGCGAGATCATGGCTGCGGTGCGCCAGGCTGCCTCTGGGTTCAAGAGAGTCATGGTATTTTTGGACTCCATGCATACCCATGACCACGTGCTGGCGGAGCTCGACGGCTATGCCTCGCTGGTCACGCCAGGCAGTTATTGTGTTGTGTTTGACACCTTTGTCGAAGACATGCCGCCACGTTTCTTTGAAGACCGTCCCTGGGATGTTGGCAACAATCCCAAAACGGCGGTGCGCCACTGGCTCAAGTCACACCATGAGTTCGAGATTGATGCGGCCTGGCCGAGTAAGTTGATGGTAACTGTTGCGCCCGATGGTTTCTTGCGTAGAAAGGCGTAGTCGTTGGTGCTGCGGCTATGGCCGCATGGATTCGGTCGCATGGCGCAGATACGTCACCGCAAAATCAGTGTGGCCGTGTGCAAACTCCACCTCGGCCAGGCAGGTCAATGCGACCGGGTCATGGGGGACTGCACTCAACACCGTCTCGGCCAACTCGGTCAGTTCAGCCCAACGAGGGTTTTCAATCTGGCCGCTAGTGGTGCGCGCCTGAGGAAGGGCTGCTTTCGCCCTCGCCAGCGTGTCTTCAAGTCGTCTATGTGCTTCATGAATCGTCACCCGCTTGCCCGGCTCCAGTCCTACTCCAGGCACTGCGGATGTCGCCCAATCGGTCGGGCGCTGCGGCGTCCAGCTCTGTAAGGCTTGCAGTTGCGCCGTTGAGTCGTCGGGGTATTCTGCCTGCGCCAGCCAGGTTTGCCACATGGTTCGCAAGGCCTCGCCAAAGTGGTGGCAAAACAAGTCTTCACGCATCAAAACCGAGTTTTCCGCCTCACTGCGCAAGCCCAGTCGAAGCTGGTTGAGAGCGTGCACATCTGTTGCCAAACTGCTGGCGATTTCGATGTATTGGGCGTGGCTCTGCGCTAACCACTCAGGCCGGCCAAGGTGAAGCAGGATTCCGGCTGTGAGCCTGCTTTTGAAGCTCAGCCCCGCCATTGCAACCAGCGGAACCCCCATCCACAGGACATCCATCGAGGTCGTTCCTCCGTTGAGCGGAAAGGGATCAAGCGCGATGTCGATCTTGTGATAAGTCAGGTATTGATTGTTGGTGTTGAGCCCGATCAGATCAATCCGCGTCGAATCGATACCCAAGTCTTCGCATCGCTTCAAATAGGACAGGGAGAAATCGGTTCGATCAAAATTCTTGCCCTCAATCAACAGCCTTGAATTGGGCGTTTCCGCAAGTATTTTTCCCCACACGCTCAAGACCTCGTCTGTAATCTTGCCAAGATTGTTGCACGATCCAAACGTCACGTATCCAGTTGAGATGGCAGGTGTCGGCTGGACCAGGTATCTCGGCTGATACCGCCACAGGGGGTTGCGGCTCATTGGGCGGTAGGCACAAAGGCGTGTGGGCAATCGGTACAGGCGTTCGCTGTATTCGTTGTCCACACCGATGGGGTCCGTCATGCTGTCGGTGATGAGATAGTCCACGGCCGACAGGCCGGTCGTGCCGGGAAATCCGACCCAAGTCGCTTGAACAGGCGCTGCTTTTCTGGCCATTATCAACAAGCCGTTGTGCCCCGTGTGGCCTGCGAGATCAATCAAAATATCGATGCGTTGGTCGCGAACGATCTGGGTTTGCGCATTGATGTCCAGGCCGGCCAGGCGAATGAAGTGATCGGCATGGCGTTGCACACGTTGCGTGACGTGGTCGTCGCGTGGATACAGGTAGAAAGCAAACACCTCGAATTGACGGCGATCGAGTTGCGCCAAAACTCCTTCAACAAAATACATGACGGCGTGCACACGGAAGTCGGGTGACAGAAATCCGACGCGCAATCGGCGCCATGGGTCACCACGGTGCTCGGCGAAGCCCGGCCACAGGGGTTTGAGTGGTGGCTCAAAGACGGCGGCGTATTCCCGGGCAGCGCGTGCGAGCGCGCTGGCGTCTACCGTGGGATCGGCCAGCATGAACAGTAGGCGGTTGGTGTGGGATCCCAGGTTCCGGGGGTTGATGGCAATCGCGGCTTCACAGTCGCGGACAGCCTCTTGCACTTGCCCCAACTCGCGGCGGTGGATCGCCTTTTGACACAGCGCGGCGACATGTTCATAAGGGGTGCTCGCCAGATCAGTCGCCTTGAGGGCGGCTTCCAGACCCTTTTCGTGCAAACCCAGCAGGTAACAGCAGGAGGCCAGTTCGAGCCAACTGTTTGCTTGGTGTGGTTTGATCGCGCACACTTTCTCAAGCATCGGTAGCGCGTCTTCGTTTTTGGCGTTTTCAACCAGCAGATGAGCGAAGTTGATGAGTAGTTCGGCATCGTCGGGCCAGATGGCCAGAGCTTGTTTGTAGGCCTTGATCGCCGCGTCGATCTCGCGTTGTTGGCCCAGAGAAAAGCCCAGCAGGCGGTGGGCCATCAAATGGCCGGCCTTCTTTCGCAGCACCTGGCGGCACATGCGTGTCAGGGCGGGCCAATTCAGTGATTCAAGCGCTGTCCGCAGTCGCGTGGTATCAGAGTCGGACTGTTTGGCGCGCAGGCTTGTCAAATGGCATCCCCAAAATGTCGTTCAACATCAGTCTGGCACGGCTTCATTCGGCAAATTGTATGACTGCTCGCGCGGTCAGCTCCGCAGCAAAGCCAGCACGCCTTGCGGAATCTGGTTGGCCTGCGCCACCATGGCAGTGCCTGCCTGTTGCAGGATCTGCGCGCGCGACAGGTTGGCGGTTTCGGCGGCGAAGTCGGCGTCCTGAATGCGCGAACGCGATGCCGACAGGTTCTCGGATGTGATTTGAAGGCTGGCGATGCTGGTCTCAAAGCGCGACTGAAGGGCGCCGAGCTTGGCCCGTTCGCCATTGATAAAAGCCAGCGCCGAGTCAACCGTCTTGAGGGCGTTGGTGGCGTTGGTAAAGGTGGTGACGTCCAGGCTGGCCACTGTTTGCAAGGAGGAGCCGCCGGTGGTCAACTGGCTGCTGGCGGAAGTCACCGCAAACGACTTCTCCGAATCCAGCGTGATGTAGCCGCCGGTTGTCGTGGTGTCGGCCGTGGCGTCAGCGGTGAGCGTTCGGGCCGAACCCGTGGATCCACCGGCGGCGTTGTAGGCCGTGACGGTCACGTTGGCGGCGTTGGCGGAAACGGTATCGGCCACCACGATGTTGTTGCCGGTGGCGTTGGTCAGAATCACTTGCGAGCCGTCGGAATTCAATGACGCATTGACCCCGGTCTTGGATGACTGGTCGTTGATGGCCGATACCGCCGCGGACAAGCGGTCAGCGCCGCTGGTGGCCGTCAGCGTGAAGGAGACCGATACCGCCGTGGTGTTGTCGCCGGTCAGATTCAAAG
>JAUXWC010000038.1 GCA_030685025.1 Rhodoferax sp. | reverse complement strand
AACCAGAGCCGACGGCACCACCACCACCTGGGCCTACCAACTCTGCACCGAGCCCGGCGCCGACTGCCCCGCACCGATTGCCGGTGCCGTCTCCGTCATGCTCGCCATCGAACAAAGCTACGCCGCCAACGCCGCAGTCAGTTCTCCCCAGAGCCGCACTTACCTCGACGCCCTGGGCCGCACCCTGCGTGTTCAGACCCAAGGCTTCGATGGCGCGGGCGGGGTAGGGGCCGCCCCCACCCTGGTCAGCGACACCGAATACAACCCCCGTGGCCAGGTAGCCCGCCAATCGAACCGCTACGTCCTGGGCGGCACGCCGGTGTGGACCAGCTTCAGCTACGACGTACTGGGTCGGCTCACCCGCCAGGAGCAGCCCGACCCCGACGCACCGGGTGGCGTGGCGGTCACCAGCACCAGCTACTTCGCGCTCAGCTTCACCGTCACCAACAGCAAGAGCCAGACCAAGACCACCACCAAGAACACGCAGGGCCTGATCCTGCAGGTGGTGGACCACAAGGGATCGAGCATCGTCTACAGCTACGACGCGCTGGGCCAACTCATCCAGACCAATGCCGCAGGGTCGATTACCAGCATGGCCTACAACCAGCGTGGCCAAAAGACCGCCATGCTGGACCCGGTGATGGGCGCCTGGGACTACCGCTACAACGCCTTTGGCGAACTGGTCAGCCAAACCGACAGTGGTGGCCACACCGTCACACTAGCCTACGACCAACTCGGGCGCATGACCAAGCGGACCGAAGCAGATTTGGTCAGCGACTGGAGCTACGACAAGAAGTTTGACGGCAGCGCCTGCGGCAAGGGAGTCGGCAAACTCTGCGAAGCCAAAGCCGCCAACGGCTACGTGCGCAAGCACACCTACGACAGCCTGGGCCGAGCCAGTGTCATGAGCACCGTGCTGGACAACCCGGCTGTCCCCGCCGTGGTGAGCGAAACCTACGACCTCAACACCGGCCGTGTCGCCAGCAAAACCTGGCCCAGCGGCTACCAGGCGTTCTACCAGTTCAGCGCCCTGGGTTACCTCAAAAAAGTCACCGCTGGTGGCACCGCAGGCTTTGCCCAGACCGTGAGTTATGAAGTACTGGCGATGAACCCGCAAGGCCAGGTGACTCAATACCGCCAGGGCAACCAGGTCACCACGCTGCGTACCTTCAATACCACCAGCAACAGATTGACCAGCCAGAGCGCCACCAAGGACGGCCAGGCAGCCGGCAACGTGCTCAACCACAGCTACACCTACGACAGCCTGGACAACCTCACCAGCCGGGTCGACGCCAACCTGGGCACGCAAGAGAGCTTCAGCTACGACAGCC
>JAUXWC010000031.1 GCA_030685025.1 Rhodoferax sp. | reverse complement strand
TGGGCCGCCTTTGTCGTGGAACAGGGCAAGGCGGTGAAGCACGCGGTGCAGGTCGGCCAGCGCAACGGCGTGGCCGCCCAGATCGTGGCCGGCATCCAGGCTGGCGAGCGGGTCATCAGCCACCCCGACGATCGGGTGCGCGACGGGGTCACCGTGAAGGCGCGGTAGCGCCGGCCAACCGTGGCGCGCGATCCGTGCCCGCCGTTGACAATGCGCAAGGCTGTCAACGCCAACCTGAATCAAGCTTCAAGCCCGGACCACCCCAACCTCGAAGGAGGACAGCATGGCAGCGCACACCCAAACCGCAGCGGGCTCGGCGGCGTTGGCCGCTCGCGACACGCTCAAGGCCTACCTTGTTGGTGGCGGCATCGCCTCTCTGGCCGGCGCCGTGTACCTGATCCGCGATGCAAAGGTGCCGGGCCAGAACATCCACATTCTGGAGCAGTCCCAGCTCGGCGGCAGTCTGGACGCCAGTGGCTCGGCCGAGGCGGGCTACTCGATGCGCGGCAGCCGCATGTTCGGGCCGGCCTACGTGTTGACCTACGACCTGCTGGACGGCATCCCGTCCCTCGATGACCCGGACAAGACGATCACCGAGGACACCTTTGGGTTCTGGCAAGAGGCACCCTGGTTCGACAAGGCTCGCCTGGTGGACCGGGGCAAGATCGTCGATGCCTCGTCCTGGGGTTTGCGCAACCAGGACCGGGTCGACCTGATCGAGCTGATGCTGCGCGACGAGGACGTGTTGGGCGAGCGCCGCATCGACCAGTGTTTTCAGCCAGCGTTCTTCGAGACCCACTTCTGGCTGATGTGGTCGAGCATGTTTGGCTTCCAGACCTGGCACAGTGCTGTCGAGCTGCGGCGTTACCTGTTGCGATTCTTGCGCTTGTTCCAGGATCTGGAATCCATGCAGATCATCCAGTCCACGCGCTACAGCGGCTACGACTCCATCGTTCGGCCACTGGTGCGGTGGCTGGAGGGGCAGGGCGTGCAGTTTGACGTCGGCGTCGAGGTCATCGACCTTGACTTTGCCGCGCGCGACGACGGCCGCAAGGTGGTGCGGCGCATCGTCTGCCAACGTGACGGTCGCTCGTCCGGCATCGACGTCGGGGCGCGTGATCTGGTCATCGTCACCATTGGCTCCATGACGGCGCACGCCAGTCTGGGTTCGATGGACGCCGCACCGGTGCTGCGGCGTGACCGGGCCGGCGGCGCATGGGCGCTGTGGGAGCGGCTTGCCGCCAAGGACCCCGCCTTTGGGCGCCCGGCTGGCTTCTGCGGCCATGTGGACCAGACCAAGTGGGTCACT
>JAUXWC010000027.1 GCA_030685025.1 Rhodoferax sp. | reverse complement strand
CACCGATGGCGCCGTCGGATCGAGTCCGATCACTACCGCGTCGATGTTCGGGTCCTCAATGAAGGCCTGGGCGATCTGCAGGTGCGCCTCATCGTCGGCGCCGGGGTTGATGTCGATCGGGTTGCGGACTTCGACCAATGCGTCGAGTCGCTTGGCTTGCAGAATGCCTGCCACCCGTTCCACAGTACTGGCTTGCAGCGTTCCCATTTGCATCGAGAAGGTCGCGCCATGGATGTTGTCCGCCATGCCGACGGCTTCAAAGCCGGCACCGCTGATGGCGCCAAGCCGGTTGCCCTGGATGGTCTTGTCATGCAAGGCGCTGGCCAGGTAGAACAGATCGTCGAAGTCGTTGAAGTCCGCGGCGACAATGGCGCCGGCATGGCGCAGCACCGACTCGAACACCGGCAGATCGCCCGCCACCGAGGCAGTGTGGCCCATCACGCCAGCGGCGCCGGGCGCCGTGCGCCCGGACTTGTACACCACCACTTGTTTGCCCTGGCGCACCGCCTGGCGTACCGCCAGGGCGAAGTCCAGGCCATCTCCGTCCTTGAAACCTTCCACATACACGCCAATGGTGTCGATCTCGGGGCGCTGGGCAAAGTAGCTCAGCATGTCGCCGTGCGTGAGGTCGGTCTGGTTGCCCAGCGCCAGCATGTAGCGGGGGTCGAGCCAGGGGTTCTGGCTCAGGCGGGTGATCATGAAGGCGCCGCTCTGGC
The DNA here is from genome assembly GCA_030685025.1 of Rhodoferax sp. Lineage (GTDB taxonomy): Bacteria > Pseudomonadota > Gammaproteobacteria > Burkholderiales > Burkholderiaceae_C > Rhodoferax_D. Next base: position 632 of record JAUXWC010000027.1, on the reverse strand, counting down.
TGAGCATGACAGTGTTGCGCTCGGCCTTTTTCTGCGGTTTGGGTAGCCGCTCCAGCGGAATGAACCAGGAGTCGTAGTGGCCCGGATGCGACACCACACCCAGGCAGTTGGCGCCCAGGAAGATCGGGCCGCCGCCGGCCTTGGCGTGCGCGGCGTTAATGCGCTCGCCCAGGGCCGCTGCCGGCTCCCGGCTCTTCTCGGTTTCGCCCAGGCTGCCCGGAATCAGCATGACAGCGGCCACCGAATCGGTTTCGATGATCTCGTCGACCAACTCGTACACGGCGTTGGCGGCAATCGCGACGATCAGCAGGTCAAGCTGTTCGGGCAGTGCGCGCAGGTTGGGGACGCAACGTACGCCATCGATTTCGGTCTCGTCCGGTCGGATGATGACCAGTTGTTGTTGCGGGTAACCGCTGCCGACCAGGTTGCGCAGGATGATGCGGCCGAAGTTCATGCTGCTGCCCGAGACGCCGATGATGCCGATGCTGCGAGGGTGGATCAGTTGCTCGATTTTCTCGATGGGACGGGGCAGGCGAGGCCTGGGTGGCGCGACGAAAGCGCACTCGCCCAGATGGGTGTGGGGTGTCGGGCTGCAACGCAGGCCATCCATGTCCAGACGCGCCAGCATCAGC
>JAUXWC010000016.1 GCA_030685025.1 Rhodoferax sp. | reverse complement strand
CCGATTTGATCGAAGTGCTGTGGGCCGCTACTGAGCCCGGGCCGCATGGCAAGCTTGACCAGGTTGAGTTGCAGTGGGATCGGCGTTATGCGCTCGGTGTGGTGATGGCCGCCCATGGTTATCCGCTCAATCCCCGCAAGGGCGACGTGATCATTGGCCTGCCCGCCGACGCGGACGACGCAGTGGTGTTCCATGCCGGCACCGCCATGACGGACGGCGAGATCAAGACCACGGGCGGACGGGTGCTGTGCGTCACAGTGCTGGCTGACAACGTCAAGCAGGCGCAGCAGCGGGCCTACGAGGTGCTGCATGGCATTCACTTCGATGGCATGCAGTACCGCCGCGACATCGGTCACCGGGCGGCGCGACTCTGATGTCCAAACTTGATCCGGTTCGGCTTTACCTGACCGGTTTGCAGCAAGGCATTACCTCGGCGATAGAAGCCGTTGATGGCAGCGCGTTCCTGGTTGACACCTGGAGCAAGGCCGCGCATGAACCACTGCAAGGGCAAGGCGTCACCTGCATTCTGGAAAACGGAGCGGTGTTCGAGCGTGCGGGTTGCGGCTTCTCCCATGTGCGCGGACGCAGCTTGCCGCCGTCCGCTACCCAGCACCGTCCCGAACTGGCGGGTGCACCGTTTGAGGCCATGGGTGTGTCGCTGGTGTTTCATCCGCGCAACCCCTATTTACCGACGGTGCACATGAACGTTCGCATGCTTGCCGCCAAGACGCATGACGGGATGGAAGTGTGCTGGTTTGGCGGGGGCATGGACCTGACGCCCTTTTATGCATTTGAAGAGGACGCCGTGCATTTTCATGGCGTTTGCAGGACCGCCCTGCAGCCCTTTGGCGACGACAAATACCCGCGCTTCAAGACGTGGTGTGACGAGTATTTCTACCTCAAGCACCGCCAGGAGCAACGCGGCATAGGCGGGGTCTTCTTCGATGATTTTGCGGAATTGGGTTTCGAGCCCAGCTTCGACATGATGCGCGCGGTTGGGGACGCCTTTCTGGGCGCCTATCTGCCCATCGTCGAACGTCGCAAGGCGACGCCTTACACCGAGCGCGAGCGCGAGTTCCAGTTGTACCGGCGCGGGCGCTACGTGGAGTTCAATCTGGTATGGGACCGGGGCACCCACTTTGGTTTGCAGTCAGGTGGTCGCACCGAGTCGATCTTGTTGTCGATGCCACCCTTGGTGAGCTGGTCCTACCAGCGAACCGATCCACCTGGTTCGCCTGAGGACGACCTGACCAAGAAGTTTCTGGTGCGCCGCGAGTGGGTATGAGCGCGCCCCGCCGCCGCGTCGGGGTGTTTGGTGGCGCCTTTGATCCGCCGCATTTGGCACATCGCGCGTTGGCGGTAGCGGCATTGGCCCAACTCGATCTTGACGAGTTGCGTGTGGTGCCAACCGGACAGGCGTGGCATAAGACACGCCCGCTGACCCTCGCCAGGCACCGCCTGGCGATGGTCGAGCTGAACTTTGGTGACCTGCCGCGGGTGGTGATTGACCGGCGGGAACTGGACCGCCCGGGTCCGAGCTACACCGTTGACACCTTACGCGAGATGCGTGCACAGGAGCCAATGATCGACCTGTTCCTGCTGGTGGGTGAAGACCAGGCCCGCGCACTCACCAGTTGGCGTGAGTGGCAGGAGGTCACCCGACTCGCTATAATTTGCGTAGCGGGGCGCGTCGATTTGGGCGAAACAGAGACCGAATTCCAGCCGCCCACCGGGTTTGAAGCCCGATTTCAAACGCTGCAAATGTCCCCCATCGCCATGAGCGCCACGCAGATCCGTGGCTGCGTGGCAACGCACCAAGGCATTGCCCCTCTGGTTTTCGAGCCGGTTGCGCGTTATATTGACCACCATCACCTTTACCAAGACGCTTGATGACACCTAAGACCGTAGCCAAAAAGAACGACATTCAGAAACTTCAGCGCGCCATTGTCGATGGCTTGGAGGACGTCAAAGCCCAAGACATCGTGGTGTTCGATACCGAACACCTGTCCGCCTTGTTTGAGCGGGTCATCGTGGCTTCCGGTACCTCGAATCGCCAAACCAAGGCCTTGGCGTCCAGTGTGGTGGACGCAGTGCGTGAAGCCGGGTTCGGCAAGCCACGGGTGGAAGGCGAAGGCAACGGCGAGTGGATCATCGTGGACTGCGGCCAGGCGGTGGTGCATGTGATGCAGCCCAACATACGGCAGTACTACCACCTGGAAGAGCTGTGGGGCGAAAAGCCGGTTCGGCTCAAGCTGGGTGCCACCAAACCGGTGGTCAGCGCGCCAGCCAAAGTGGTGAAAGAAGCCAAACCGGCGGCCAAGTCGGCGTTGCCAAACCTCAAGCGTTCCAGTGCCGCCAAGAAAGGCGTGGATGAAGCCTTTCCGTCGAAAGCCCAGGTAAAGAAGAACGCCGACATCGCAGCGGCGGCAGCCAAGAAGGCGGCGTCCAGGACGTCGGCGAAGGCGTCCGCCAAAACTACCGCCAGAGCGCCCGCCAAGACCCCCGTCAAATCGGCGGCGAAGCCGGCTGTCAAAGTCATTGGCAAACCCTCGACCAAGCCACCGGCCAAGCGCACAGCACCCGCTAGCGCCAGGCCAAAGCCCGCCGCAAAGAAGGCAACGCCGCGCAAAGCCTGACGGGGCACGGTGTGAAGCTGTTGGTGGTGGCGGTCGGGCAACGCGTGCCAGACTGGGCGCAAACCGCCTGGGACGACTACGCCAAGCGTTTCCCTCATGAACTCAAGGTCGAGCTCAAGGCCGTCAAGACCGAGCCGCGCGGTTCCAAGACACTGGAGACGCTGTACGCGGCTGAGCGCGCCCGCATCGAAGCCGCCATTCCTCGTGGTAGCCGCATCGTGGCCCTGGATGAGCGCGGAACACCGTTGACCACGCTGGCGCTGGCCGACAAACTGAAGTCATGGCAACTCGACAGCAACGACGTGGCTTTGGTCATTGGCGGGCCGGATGGCCTCGATCCCACATTCCGGCAAGCCGCGCATGAGCGCATTCGCCTGTCGGACCTGACCCTGCCCCACGCTTTTGCGCGGGTGTTGCTGATTGAGCAACTCTACCGGGCCTGGTCCATCAACGCCAATCATCCTTATCACCGAGAGTAACCATCAGTCGTTCACATATCAGGCATGACGAACTATATTTACCTTGCCTCGCAGAGCCCGCGACGACGTGAGTTGTTGGCGCAATTGGGCTGTCGCCACGAGCTGTTGTTGCCCGATCCCGGTGAGGACACCGAGTCGATGGAGCGTACGCTCCCCGGCGAGCCACCTGCGACCTATGTGAAACGCGTAACCCAACTCAAGCTTGACGCGGCCTTGCTACGGCTCGGGCAGCGCGGTTTGTCCCCGGCGCCAGTACTCTGTTCGGATACCACGGTGGCCCTTGGGCGACGGATTTATGGCAAGCCCGACGATGCCGAGGATGCGTTTCGCATGCTGTCCGAACTGGCCGGCAAGACGCATCGGGTGCTGACTGCCGTGGCAATCGCCAATGGCCGCAAGCGCGAGTTGCGGCTGAGTACGTCGCGCGTGGCCTTTGCGCCCATGTCCAAAGCCGCGTTGCGCGCCTACGTGGAGACAGGCGAACCCATGGGCAAAGCCGGCGCCTATGCGGTGCAGGGCAGGGCGGCCGCGTTCATCGAACGGATCAGCGGCTCCTACTCTGGCATCATGGGGCTTCCTTTATTCGAGACGGCGCAGTTGTTGCGCGGGTTTGCCGTGAGGATCTGAGGCCGCTGATTTGCGCGGGACGCCATGCAAGAAGACATATTGATCAACTGGTCGCCCCAGGAAACCCGCGTTGCCCTGGTGGAGAACGGCGCCGTACAAGAGCTGCATGTCGAGCGCACGCTTGAACGCGGTCTGGTCGGCAATGTCTACCTCGGCAAGGTTGCACGGGTGCTGCCCGGCATGCAGTCGGCGTTCGTTGACATTGGGCTGGAGCGAGCCGCGTTCCTGCATGTGGCTGATGTCTGGCATCGGCAGGCCGATGGCGAGCCGCCTAACATCGCCCGCATTACGGCCCCGTTGACGCCCATTGAGAAGCAGGTTTTCGAAGGTCAGGCCTTGATGGTGCAGGTCATCAAGGACCCGATCGGGACCAAGGGCGCGCGCTTGTCCACGCAGATCAGCATTGCCGGGCGCTTGCTGGTCTTCTTGCCGCAGGATGACCACATCGGTGTCTCCCAGAAAATCCCGTCCAGTCAACGCGACGAACTGCGAGCCCGCCTGCAGGCACTGGTGGGCGCACAGGGCGGCGGCTTTATCCTGCGCACCAACGGTGAGGATGCCTCTGACGCAGAACTGTCGGAAGACATCAGCTACCTACGAAAGGCGTGGGCGCGTATCAAGGACGCAGCCCTGCGTTTGCCGTCGATGTCCTTGCTGCACCAGGACTTGAGTTTGCTGCAACGAGTGTTGCGCGACATGATGAGCGAGACCACGCAAGCGATCCGGGTTGATTCTCGCGAGCAGTTCGAGGCGCTCAAGGGGTTCGGGCTGGAGTTCATGCCGGCTGCGGCGGACAAACTACAGCATTACAAAGGCGAGCGCCCGATCTTTGATTTGTATGGCATAGACGAAGAGATCGCCAAGGCCTTGGGGCGACGGGTTGAGTTGAAGTCGGGCGGCTACCTGATCGTTGATCAGACCGAGGCGCTGACCACCGTGGATGTCAACACCGGTGGCTTCGTGGGAGCGCGCAACTTTGACGACACGATCTTCAAGACCAATCTGGAAGCCGCGCAAGCGATTGCGCGTCAACTGCGCCTGCGCAACCTGGGCGGCATCATCATCGTGGACTTCATCGACATGGCTCGCGAGGACCACCGCGACGCGGTGTTGACCGAGTTCCGCAAGCAGTTGCACAAGGACCGGGTCAAGACCATGGCGGGTGGGTTCTCTCAGCTCGGGCTGGTCGAGATGACGCGTAAGCGCACGCGTGAATCGCTGGCCCACATGCTGTGCGAGCCTTGCGCAGTGTGCCAGGGCAAAGGTAGCGTCAAGACGGCGCGAAGCGTGGCCTACGATATTTTTCGAGAGATCCTGCGCGAGGCGCGCCAGTTCAACCCCCGCGAATTCCGGGTGGTCGCCTCGCCCAAGGTGATCGAGTTGTTTTTGGACGAAGAAAGCCAGCATCTGGCGGGCTTGAGTGAGTTCATTGGCAAGCCGGTGTCGTTGCAGAGCGAGTCATCCATGGGGCAAGAGCAATACGACATTGTGTTGCTGTAGGTGGGCCGACCAGAGCGAGTTCATGACCAGTCGCGTTACTGCCAACAAACGTCCGATCCCGATTCTGACTTACCACCAGATTGACGAGGCGCCGCCCCGAGGCGCGCCGTTTCGCAGTCTGGTGGTGTCGCCGTCCAGCTTTGCGCGCCACATGGCCATGCTCAAATTGCTGGGCTATCGAGGGCTGTCGATGTCGGATTTGATACCCTACTTGACAGGCGAGCGCACAGGCAAGGTGGCGGGTATCACTTTTGACGACGGCTATCTGAATAACCTGACCCATGCTCTGCCGGTGTTGCGCCGGCACGGCTTCACGGCGACGTGTTACGCAGTCAGCCAATGCCTGGGCCAGACCAATCGGTGGGACGCTGAGCAGGGCGTTGCCCAGACGCGTCTGATGGATGCTGCGCAATTGCGCCTATGGGTACAAGGGGGGCAGGAGGTGGGGGCTCATACGCGCCACCACGTTCACTTGCCGGGCTTGAGTGCGACGCAAAGTCAAGAGGAAATCGCACAGAGCCGCGTCGAGCTCGAACTTGCCAGCGGCGCACCGGTGCGTCACTTCTGTTACCCCTATGGGCAGTATTTGCCAGAACACACCGGGAAGGTCACCGAGGCTGGCATGGTCACCGGCACAACCACGCATCGTGGGCGCTGCGCAAGTGGTGCTGATCTTCTGCAGTTGCCACGCGTGCCGGTGCTGCGATCGACCTCCATGTTGACGCTGTGGCTCAAGTTTGCGACCGCCTACGAAGACCGGCGCGCCACCCGTTGAAGAATCAAACGTGCCTATCCGGTTAACGCCCAGGAACCATGAGCGACGCCCGACATGATGAGAGATTCGATATGGCGAGCGTAGCGTGGCCGAAACGGGGCCCCCCTCCTGCTAAAGTTCAGCGTACTGAAATCGCAGAACGTTTTTGACTCCCATGCTCCACCGACACCTCAACCATCAACGCTTCACTCTCGCCGCCATCGACGACGTGATCTCGCGTGGGCGCTGGGGTGACTGGGCCGAACTGCGACGGGCGGTCTTGACTGATCGCTCCTTGCTCGACAAAGTGGAGCGAGTTTGCCGCGCCCACGTTTCTGATCCCTTCGCTCAACGTCATCACTTCTGGATGAACTATGCCGAAGAACACCGCACCGCTGCCTGATTGGGAACTCGTGCTGTCATCCGCAGCACGCCTTCAACGCATCCTGCCGGATGCGGTGCTGGTTGGCGGCACTGCCTCCGCGATTCACGCGGAGCATCGTTTCTCGCATGACGCGGATCATGTGTTGACTGACCTGCGTGCTCGCTTTGATGATGTCCTGAAGGAGCTTGAATCGGTGGCTGGTTGGAAAACCGCCCGAGTTCAACGTCCTGTGCAGATTCTCGGTAGCCTAGACGGCATCGAAACTGGGGTGCGGCAACTGATGCGCGACGAACCGCTGGAAACAACGGTTGTGAACTATCACGGCGAACGGATCACCGTTCCCACCGAGGGTGAAATTCTACGTATCAAGGGGGTGCTGATTCTCAAGCGCAACGCTACCCGAGACTACCTGGACTTCGTTGCGTTGGCAGATCACATGGGCGATGACAGCATGGCACTTGCGTTGCAACCGTTTGATCGCTTGTATCTGCAAGCCAGCGGTGAGTCGCCTTTGCAACAACTGCAAGTTCAACTCGCCAACGCAGTTCCATACGATCTGGAAGAGACCGAACTGAGCGAGTACAAGAGCCTTGATCAGCGCTGGCATGACTGGAGCGCGGTAAAGGCAGCTTGCTCGCACCTCGCCACCGTCATTTTTGATCGAGTATGTGATTTGGAAGCCGACCGTGCCGACGACGACTGCGGAAAGAAACCATGAGCTACCATCGCGTGAATGACCATGCCCGGCTACCCGCCTTGACTGGTGCGCTGTAGCAGCGGCCATCGTTCAAGTCTATCGGCACGCAATCGCTGATTTGGCAAACCGATCACCTGCCAGGCTTCTGTAGGCCGGTCGAAAACCGCGCGATGTCCTGCGCAATCGATGCGACTTCATGCGCGGCAACACCGGCCTCGGCAGCGAACTCTGGCCACCGATCCAAGGCATCCTGCACTTGATCGACTATCGGCCCGACCTGTAGCCGCAGCCCATGGCGCTCAGCCACCGCTTGCACGTCGGCTCGGGTGATGTTGATGAATTTTGAATCCACTGACATCAAATGCTGGTACACCCACTCACTGCCCGGGTTGAAGGCGTGCGTGATGTCATACGCGGGTGCCAGCGCCCATGGAGCGCCCTGGCGCATCAGGAATGCGAAGTTCTTGGTGTGATCGTCCAAGTTACCCGCCATCACATTGAACACCATGCGCCGTAGTGCCTCGCGCAAGGCATTGGGACCCATTCCAAGCTCGGTGATCGTGTTGAAAAACTGATCGTAACTGTGAGTCGCCTTCTGCTTGTAGTCCAGGTGCGCCATGGCACACAGGGACTGCATGTGATGTTTGGTATTGCCATCGCGGTCGAATCGCTTGGTCATGAAGTGCGCCCGGCCGTTCTCTTCGAGCAAGCGGCAGGGTGACATGTCGATGCCAGCGGCGGACGCCATCAGGTAGTAGGCAAATTCGATGCGCCCATAGTCCTTGGACTCCCCCAGATCCTTGTCGGGACCTACGCCGTCAAACTTCAACAACCAGTGCTCGAATCCAAGCGCCACGTCGAACTGGCCCGACCGAAGTTCATCGGTCTGCGGGTTCCACGCCACCGTGGCTTTGGCCCGTGCGCCACCGGCAGACGTACCGACCTGAATGATCTGGCTAAGCACCGCCTTGGCGTGGGCGTCGTTGTCAATTTCCCCCTCGACCGCCATCCGGGCGGCCTTCACCAGCTTGGACATCTGGATGGCCGTGGCCGATTCGGTATTGGCGCCTCGTGACGGCCGCAGCTCCAACGCGCCCATCCCGCGCTTGCCCATGTAGGCCAGCCGGTCCAGTGTCGTGATTTCCTTTTGCTGCAGGCCCTTTGACGCCATCCAGGCATCGATCAAGGCATTGCCGAAATCATCGGGGAGGGCGTCGGCCAGCATCGCTGGGAGCCGTTTGTATGTGGCCTCGGGCAGAAACCCGAAGATGAACGGCTTTGCCGCTTCCTTCAGGGGCATGCGCAGGGGAGCCAGCTCAATGCCCTTAGCGACAAACCTCTTGTCGTACTCAAAAGCGTAGTACCCCCGCGAAGGCTCCAAAGCCACGGCACCAACAGTCTGGCCCCAGATGCGGACCTCCAGGGCCGTGACCGGCTTATAACTTGTCGCCATTGACGGGTTCTTCTGTTCGACGTGCGCGTTGGCGCGGTTGCTTGGCTTTGATCATCTGCATTGGACTGATCGTGACCTCCGGCTGTAGACTGCTCAACCAATCCAAGAGATCCAGGGCTTGGACCACCCGTACCAGTGTGGCCACCGTGGCGCCAGACCCGCTTTCCAGGCTGCGCAACGAACCCAGGGCCACTCCCGCCGCAGAGGCTATAGCCAACTGGCTGAGATTGCGCCGCAGGCGGACATCGCGAAGCTGGGAGCCCAGCTTACCTTCCAGTTCACCAGTTGTTAGATTCAAGCCCATATGCGTCAACTATATGACGGAAAACAGGCCAATGCAAGATAAAAGCTATATTTATGATTGATATGGCAATCAAGATGGCTTGGCTGGTTTCATCAGTCAGGCCACAACCGATTCCTGGCGCGAGTTCGAAGCCGCAAATCATTGGCGTATGTCGGCCCAGTGCATGTTGCACACACCGCCCACCCGATTTTTTGTAACCCGAACCTGAGCGGAGGGTAGGAATCACAAAAATGGGCGTTATTGGGTGTATTATTGGTTCCATGCTGCGTTCTGACTCCCTCCAGATCACACCTGAGTTCCTGAGCCTGATCGCTCGGATTGATGAGTTCAAAGGCGCATGGCGGGCCATGGGGACGCTTGCTCCCGACCGTCTTTCAGCCCTGCGCAGGGTGGCCACCATCGAAAGCATCGGCTCGTCCACCCGTATCGAGGGCAGCAAACTGACCGATCGGGAAGTAGAAAAACTGCTCTCAAACCTGGCGATCCAGTCTTTTGAGACCCGCGATGAACAGGAGGTAGCTGGCTACGCCGAGTTGATGGACTTGGTATTTAGCTCCTGGAGGGACATCCCGTTCAATGAGAACCACGTCAAGCAACTGCACCAGATCCTGTTGCGCCACAGTGAGAAAGACGCATGGCACCGTGGGCAGTACAAGACCAACCCCAACAGCGTGGCCGTGTTCGACGAAAACGGTGCGCAGATTGGTATCGTGTTCGAAACGGCAAGTCCATTCGACACCCCCCGCCTGATGGCCGAACTGGTGGCCTGGGTCAATGATGAGCGCGACAAGGCGCAATTGCACCCGTTACTGATCCTTGCGATCTTCGTGGTGGTGTTTCTGGAGATTCACCCATTCCAGGATGGCAACGGCCGACTCAGCCGCGTTTTGACAACATTGCTATTGATCCAGACGGGCTATGCCTATGTGCCGTACAGCTCACTGGAAAGCGTGATCGAGCTCAACAAGGAGGCCTACTACCTGGCCTTGCGGCAGACACAGGGGTCCATCCGTACCGATACCGCCAACTGGCACCCGTGGCTGGTTTTCTTTCTGCGCTCGCTGGCCGAGCAAGTCAGGCGACTGGAGAAGAAGGTCGAACGCGAGAAGATCGTGCTGGCTGCCTTACCTGACCTGTCATTGCAGATTGTCGAATTTGCCCGCGAGCATGGACGCGTCACGATCGGCGATGCCATCAAATTGACGGGCGTCAGCCGAAACACGCTGAAGCAACACTTCCGCAACTTGGTCGAGCATGGCCATTTGAATCAGCAAGGCAGCGGGCGCGGTGTTTGGTACGCACTCAAGTGAATGCCGTGGGGTCGGGCCATTGAACTGGCGACCTGCTGCAAGGGATTTCCTGAATCTTCACTTCGTTTGCCATGAGCCCGATTGCCGGTATATACTGAAATATATATCCAAATGGAGGCGTCGTGAACCATACCGCCAAAGTCTTTACCAACGGCAGGAGTCAGGCTGTACGCCTGCCTGCTGCTTACCGCTTTGACACCAGTGAGGTGTTCATCCGCAGAGACGAGCAGACCGGAGACGTTGTGTTGTCGCGTCGACCGCAGACGTGGGACGGTTTCTTCGCTGCGCTGAAAGGCGCGAATGTTCCGCCCGATTTCTTGGACGAGATCGATCGTGATCAAGGTCAGCATGATCGTGACCCATTCAGTGGGCGCTAAGAATGCAGCAGTACATGCTCGACACCAACATCGTCTGTCACCTACTCAGGCTACAGCCCCATGTTGCGAGGCGCGTGGCCGAGTTGCCAATGTCGTCTCTCTGTATCTCCAGTATCACCGAGGGTGAGTTGTTATTTGGCCTGGCCAAACGCCCCGCCGCCAAAGAACTCCATACCGCAGTGCGCGAACTATTGCTACGGCTGGAAACGATGCCGTGGGACAGCTCAGCGGCTGAGCGCTATGGGCCAGCACGAGCCGATTTTGTCAGGCGAGGCAGGACACTGGCGCCGCTGGACTTGCTCATCGCCACCCACGCACTGAGCCTCGGTGCCGTGCTGGTGACCAATGATCAAGCCATTCGTCAACTGCCTGATTTGCAGACCGAGGACTGGACGGTTCCGTGAGGTTGTGCCCAAGCGTTCCGTCGTCCAGCGCGAGGATGGGTTGGCGGAACGCTTCCGGTACATGGGTAGAACGGGGGGTAGTAATTTCGGGGATTTCCCTTTGTTGAAGATCCAAATAAACATTGCAAATATGATTAAACGCATATACATTTATTAACATGGGAACAGAACTGATCTGGGACGAAAGCAAGCGCATAGAGAACCTAGGTAAGCATGGGCTGGACTTTGCAGACGCTGGCGCTGTTCTGGATTCGGCTTACAGGCTGGACGTGTCGGTGGTGCGAAATGGCGAGACGCGAACGCAATCGTTTTCATATGTGATGGGTGCCCTTCGGGTGCTGACGGTCGTACACGTTGACCGCGACGGCACGACAAGGGTTATCAGCTACCGCAAAGCGAGTACGAACGAAAGGCAGGACTACTATGGCTGGATTGGAAGTGAATAACATGACGCGGGTGCAGGTTGCCGCTGCCGTGCGGGCCATACCGCCGGGCGGTGATTTCGTCTGGGACGGCATCAATGAAGACGAGCGCCCGGCCACCGAAGCCGAAATGAAGGCTGGCATCGAAGCGGACAAACGCCGCCGTGGTCGCCCGGCAGGCTCTGACAAGACGCAGATAGCCCTGCGCGTGGATAACGATACGCTGGAAGCTTTCCGGGCCACAGGGCAGGGCTGGCAGTCGCGCATGAATGCCGCCCTGGGTGAGTGGGTGCGGTCTAGTCACGGCTGAGGGTTCAATCGGCAACAGTCGGCTCAGACCGTGCGCAACTCCTCACGAATGACCTCGCGCAGGGCCTCTTTCACCGCATCCGCCTGCAAACCACGGCGCAGGGTTTCGTTAATCAGTGTTTGATAGCCACGCCCACCAGCGCGCGCTTTGTAGGCCTGCACCACTGCGTCGTCGAGCATGATGGTGATGCGGTGCTTGCCCATTTGCTGGGTGAGTGCATCGGCAAACTCGGGTTGTGTCACGTCCTTCAGGCCCACCCGCAGCCGGGGGGCGCGAGCCGTTGTGTCAGAGGTAGGAGAAGAATTGGCGTGTTTCATGGTTTTCTGCCTCGCGCATGGAAATGATGTGGATTTCGTCGTCGATTTCGGTGTGGCTAATGACCACCACCACGACCCCCAGCAGCCCGGTCGTGTGAAGCGCTGCTCGCCCCGGTAATCGCGCTTGTCTTCGACCGTGGCCGTTGGGCCGTTGAAGACGCTTTGCGCATCCGCAAAATCAAACCCATGCTTGGCGAGATTGGTTTGCCGTTTGGATTCGTGCCAGGTGAAGCGCATGCGGCTGATTATGCATATGAATATATGCATTGTCAAAGGCTGACGGAGATTGTGACAGCGCAAAGTCGTAATGTCCCCTTTTGACCAGATTCAAATGTCCCCTTTGTTGTTGAGGGGCGATCATGGTCGAGGTGGTACGAAGTTTGAAAGGCTGCGCCCGGGGGTGTCGTCGGCCAGAATTGCGTCGACACGGCTTCACGGCGACCTGTTATGCGGTTCGGTAAGCCAACGCCTGGGCCAGACCAATCGGTGGGACGCTGAGCAGGGCGTTGCCCAGACGCGCCTGATGGATCCCACGCAATTGCGCTTATGGGTGCGAGGGGGGTAGGAAGTGGGGTTCATACGCGCCACCACGTTCACTTGCCGGGCTTGAGCGCGACGCAAAGTCAAGAGGAAATCGCACAACCACGCATCGTGGGCGCTGCGCCCCGATGGCCACTCAAAGTGCTCCACTTATGGCCAGTCAAACTGCTCCACCCCGGCCACCGTAAATTGATGTGCTGACCTCGGCGCACCAGTAGCTCGGAGGTTACTGGCAGGACGTTACTTTCACCCCCTCACCTTTGAGGGGATAACCGGAGTGAACGTCTTGAAACTGCATTTGCAAACCACCATTTGGACCCTGCTAAAAGCCGGGTCCACCCAACGCCAGATTGAACGCGCCACAGGCATTTCGCGCCACACGATACGGGCCTACAAGAAGAAGTTCGACAGTCAAAGCCCTGACCCATCTCCTGATCCGTCGAGCGTGCCAATTCAAACTGCTCCACCCTGGCCACCGACCCCAGCGGCTGCACCGACTGAACAAGTGACTGGTGCCTCCATCTGCGAGCCCTACCGGCACTACGTCGAGGCCCAGTTGCGCCTCAAACGCAACGCCATGGCCATCTACCAGGATCTGGTCGATCAGTTCGGCTTCACGGGCGCCTACAACGCCGTCAAGCGCTTTACCGCCAAGCTGCGCTACCGCGAGCCCGAGCAGTTCGACCGCCTGGAGTTCTCTCCAGGTGAGGAGATGCAGGTCGACTACGGCGAGGGCGCGCCCACCCGCGTGCTTGGTACCACCCGCTACCGTAAACCACGTCTGTTCGTGGCAACGCTGCGCTACTCCCGGCGCAGCTTTCGCCGGGTGGTCTGGAAGTCCAGCCAGGAGACCTGGGCCCGGTTGCATGAGCAGGCTTGGCGCTACTTTGGCGGGTCTTGCCGATACGTCGTGCTGGATAATCTCAAAGAGGGTGTGCTCAAGCCCGACATCCACGAGCCCGAGCTCAACCCGGTTTACGCAGCCGCGCTCAAACACTACGACGTCGTGGGCGACCCCGCCCGCGTACGAGATCCCAATCGCAAAGGCACGGTCGAGAATGCCATCGGCCACACCCAGGCCACCGCCCTCAAGGGCCGACGCTTT
>JAUXWC010000013.1 GCA_030685025.1 Rhodoferax sp. | reverse complement strand
GCCTCCCGGTATTTTTAACGGTTCCCACTTTGGCCCCCGACCTCTCGAAAATCATGGCCAAATACTGCAAACATGACCCGCCCCCTGATGAGGACCGGATGGCGGCGTGAACAACAGCGGGAAACTAGGCACTGTCCAGTTAACACGCTCCAGGAGAAATCACCATGACAAGCAAATTTTCAGCCACCGCATTGATCATCGGCTGCGGCCTGCTCGCCGCTGGCCCCGCATTTGCTGGCGCAACCCAAGAGCAAGTTAGAGCCGAACTCAGCCAGGCCATTCGCGCCGGCGAGAGCATCGGCAGTGGCGAGTTCGCCGCCAGACCCAGAGATCTGTACCCCAACCGCTATCCGGTCAAGCCTGAGCAGTCGAGCGTCGCTCGTGAACAAGTCAAGGCAGAACTCGTCCAGGCGATTCGTACCGGTGACTCGCTCAGTGTGACGGGCCTCAAGGGAAACGAGTTGTACCCCCACCGCTATCCAGCCAAGCCGCTGCAGTCGGGCCGCACGCGTGACCAGGTCAAGGGCGAACTCAGCCAAGCGATGCGCACCGGCGAGTTCGTCGGCAACGGCGAACTCGCCGACGATTGAGTCGCATCGGAGGTCGCAAGCCGCCATTGCCGCGCTCCGATGAGTTGCTCACTCGTCGCCCGGCTTCTTCACTGCTCAGGCCGGGGTGATTGCGTTGCGGCAGGGCGTTGACAGTTTGCGTATTCACGCTTGAGGCACTCCTTCGTCGGGCCGGTGGGCAAACTGCCAGCGGCGCCACAGGGCATACGCGGCGGGCAAGACCATCAGCGTCAGAAACATACAGAACCACAATCCCCCCACGACCGGTGCGGCGGTGCGCGCCGACAGATCGGCGCCCACGCCCGATTCCCACAGCAGCGGCATCAAGCCGAAAACCGTGGTCGCCACCACGATGCCGGTTTGCGCCGCGACGCCTCCCACTGCGATCAAGCCAACCCATACTGCCGTGGACAAGTTGTAGTTGAGCAGTGACAACAACCAAATACTGCCAGCGATGGCGAAGGGCACGGTCAACATGACCAGCCAGGTTTGTGGCCAGCCGCCCATCGACAAGAACAACAGCGCCGCCACCAGCACCAGCGTCAAGGGAATCACGGTTTGCAGACGCGCCTCCATCTCCGCCATGAACTCGTATTGGCCGGTCCATTGCAGGCGATAACCCGGCGGTAGCGTGAGCTGCCGAGCAACCACTTTTTTGGCATCGTCGACCCAACCGCCCAGGTCGCGTTGGGAGCTGTCGATGTCCGCAAAGACGTAGCCAACCAGGGTGCCGTTCTCGTTCTTGATCATCGGCGGACCGGTGACGACCCGGACATCGGCGAGCGCCGAAAGTGGCAGGACCGTGCCGGACTGCCGCCCTCTGTCCCAGTCATTCCCGCTGCCCGACGGTGCCGCCATCCCCACGGCACTTGCTGGCGTCCCGCCGGCACCCATGCCGCCCCCGCCCATGCCGCCCGCATCGCCCATGCCAGCACTGCCACCACTGCGCGATTGCACCGGCGCTTGCCCGGGGGGTGAACTGCCCCGGCCTGCGCCTGCGCCGCCCGCGAATGACAAGGTTTTCGTGGCCGGAATCGGTATCAGCAAGTCCTGCAAGGCCTGCGGGTCGGCGCGAAAGTCCGATCCGTAACGCACGTTGACTGAATACCGTGCGCGACCGTCGATGACCGTGGACACGGACATTCCACCCACACCCGCCTCCACCAGATCCATCACATCGCGCACACTCAAGCCATGGCGCGCGATGTCATCGCGCCGGGGAACGATGTCGATGTACTCACGTCCGCTTTGGCGTTCCGCGAACGTGCTGCGGGTGCCCGGCACTTGGCGCAACATGCCTTCCAGTTCGAGGCTCAGCCGCTCAATCCCTTGCAGGTCCGGGCCGAAGACCTTGATGCCCACGGGCGTGCGCACGCCCGTGGTGAGCATGTCGATGCGGGTGCGAATCGGTGGCGCAATGGCCATCTGATAGCCGGGCGTGCGCAAGGCCTGGTCCAGATCGCGCGAAAGTTCTTCCATGGTCCGTGCACGACGATCCGGCCATACCAGGCGCAGCACTGCTTTGAGCCAATCCGGCGCCCAATGGCTGTACCAGCGCAGCGTCGGCAGGGCCGGCCACTGGTCGCGGGGTTTCAAGCTCACCACCAACTCACTCATGTCCAACTGTGCCGGGTCGGTGGCGGTGTCGGCGCGACCCGCCTTGCCGTGCACCATCGCCACTTCTTGAAAGCCCTTGATGATGCGGTCTTGTGCGCTCATCGCCCGCCGCGCTTCCTCGATGGCGATGCCGGAAAACGTCGTCGGCATCACCAGCAGCGCGCCCTCATCCAAGGGGGGCATGAATTCGGAGCCCATGCGCATGAAGACCGGTATCGTCACGGTCATGGCCAGAACGGCGAGTGCGACCACCGCCAGGCGCTGACGAACGATGAAACCGGCGACCGGCCGATACCAGCGCCCAAGCACGCGATTCAGCGGGTTCTGTGCCTCGGTACGAAAGCGGCCACGCAGCAACCAGATCATGAGCGGTGGCGCCAAGGTGATCGACAACACGGCGGCGACGAACATCGCAAACGTCTTGGTATATGCCAGCGGCGCGAACAGCTTCCCCGCCTGGCCTGTCACGGTCAAAATGGGCAAGAAAGCCACCGTAATGAGCAGCAGTGAGTAGAAGATCGGGCGCCCAACTTCTTTGCAAGAGTCGATGATGATGCGAACGCGGTCCTCGCGGCGCGGATTCTCCGCTAGCCGCTTGTGTGCGTTCTCAATCAGGACAATCGCCGCGTCGCTCAACTCACCGACTGCAATGGCGATGCCGCCCAAGGACATGATGTTGGCCGACAGGCCGAGGTAGCGCATGCCAATGAAGGACAGCAGCACCGACGTCATCAGAATGATCAGCGCAACCAGCGCCGAGCCGGCGTGCATCAGGAATACCAGGCAGATGAAGGCAATGATCGCGCCTTGCGTGATCAAGGTTTCTCGCAGCGTATGGACCGAACCCTTGATCAGCTCGGAGCGATCATGCGTCACCTTCAGGCTTACACCGGGTGGCAGCGACAACTGCCCGATTTGGGTTTCCAGTGCACGGATCACATCCAGCGCATTGGAGCCCAGGCGCATCACAACGATGCCACCGACCACCTCGCCATTGCCGTCAAGGTCGCCCGCGCCGCGGCGGATGTCTGGGCCGAATTGCACGCTGGCCACGTCACGAATCCGGATCGGCGCACCACCGCCGGCAACTGAGATCACGCTCTGCTCCAGGTCCTCCAGCGTCTTGGCGTAGCCGCGGCCGCGCAGCACGTATTCGCGACCACCCATTTCCAGCACCCGTGCGCCGACCTCCGCGTTGGAGTCACGCACCGCGCGGGAGACATCCATCGGCGTGGCGCCGTAGGCGGCAAGCTTCTTGGGGTCCAGCACAATCTGGTACTGGCGCTCAAAGCCACCGATCGAAGCCACTTCCGCTACCCCTTGCACGCCCTGCAACGCGGGACGCACGACAAAGTCTTGCAAGGCCCTCAGTTCCGCCAGGTTGAGTTGCCCGGACTTGTCCTGAAGCACGTATTGGTAGATCCAGCCCACGCCGCTGGCATCGGGTCCGAGCATGGGCGACACACCCGCCGGAAGCTGCTGGCGCACACGCCCGATCTGCTCAAACACGCGGGTACGCGCCCAATAGATGTCCGTATCGTCGCCAAAGATGGCGTAGACGAAGCTCATGCCGAACATCGAGTAGCCCCGCACGGTGCGCACGCCGGGCGTGCTTTGCAAGGCGCGCACCAGCGGGTAGGTGATTTGGTCCTCCACCAAGTCCGGGCTGCGCCCCATCCAATCCGTGAAAACAATCACCTGTGGATCAGATAGATCGGGAAGGGCATCGAGCGGCGTCTTGCGAATCGAGTCCACCGCCCAGGCGGCCAGGACCAGCGTGATCCCCAGAACGATCCAGCGATGCCTGGCGCACCATTCAATGATGCGCTCGATCATTGCTTGTGGTCCTCGTGCTTGACCGGCTTGGGCGGCGCGGCCGCCGCCGCAGCGGCCTCCCCTTTTTTGTCGGACGGTGTAGCCCCACCATGCGCGGAATGCCCAGCGCCCGCGGAGGCGCGCAAACGGCTCTCTGAGTCAATCAAGAAGACCCCGGACGTCAGCCCGCCGCCAGCCCTTGCAGGATCTCAACGCGGTCCGCAAATTGGGCGCCGACCTGGATCGGCCGCGGCTCGAACACATTGGGCGATGTTTGCACGAACACGTGTTTCGACTGACCGGTGTCGACCACCGCGTCGCGCTTTACCGTGAGGCCATCGCGGGAGGCGCCAGGAAATTCCGCACGGCCGTACATGCCGGGGCGCAAGGTTCCGCCTGGGTTGGGAACCGACAAGCGCACCCGCACGGCCCGCGTGCCCTCTGTCAGGGTCGGGTAAACGAAATCCACGCGTGCCTTGATCGGCTCCAGGCGGGAGGTCGGGAACGTCAGCGTGGCCAGCGTCCCGGTGCCAATGCGCGTAACGTCGGCTTCCGCGACCTCCGCGAACACCCACACTTGGGAGAGATCGGCCAGCGTGAGGATTTCGGTGGACGGATCGACCGCTGTGCCTTCGGTCACGCCGCGATTGAGCACGATGCCGCTTTGCGGCGCGGTGATCGTGACCAGCCGACGCACCGTACCGGTTTTCTCGATGCCCTCGATCTCCGCCGCGCTCATGCCAAGCAAAATCAGACGCGTGCGCGATGCCTCCAGCACCACGCTTGCGGGACCCGTTGCGGCGCGCCGCCAGGCCGACAGGTATTCGCTCTGGGAAGAATACAACTCCTGGGAAAACACGCCGCCCAAGGCCTGTCCGGCACGCACCTGCTGCCCGGTGGTGTTGACGTACAAGGCTTCGAGCCAGCCCGCGACCCGCGTGTGAACGTGTGCCACGCGCGATTCATCGACGACCACCGTGGCGACCGCACGGTCGGGTTCGTTGATAGCCCGCACCTCAACCGATTCGAACTGCACTCCCAGCGTCTCGATCTGATTGGCCGGCAACTCAATGGCTTTACGGGCGGCGGCGGAACCCGGTACTTGGTTGCCAACAGGCACCGCTGTCGCAGGGGCCTGTGGAGCCTGAACATGCCGTGAAAATGGCCAGCCTTGGCGTTGGTCCTGAACGATGAGAACGGCCAGCAGCACGCCATGGGGAGGATGGCACTCAGTATCTGGGTGCGTCGGCTGATGCTATTCATGGCTTTGTTTCCTGTCGTGTCCCCATGGCCCGATCCAGCCTGGCCCAAGCGTCGCCGATGGCTGTCTCCGCCATGACCAGTTCTGCTTGAATACCCCAGAGCGCGCGCGCGGACTCGATCACCGCGACCAGTGAACCCTTCCCCGAGGCGTAAGCCGCCAGCGCGGAATCGGTGGCCACCAGCGCGCGAGGCAGTACTTCCGATTCGAGAGCGACCAACTGTGTGCGACTGGCGTTGACCTTTTCACGCGCGGCGAGCACCTCGCCAGAGACCATGCGCCGCATTGACTCCAGATCTGCATCAGCCATGCGCTGCATCGCCCGCGCCTCGGAAACACCCGCATCCAGGCGCTCCCGCCAAATCGGCACGCTGATGCCGATCATGACCATGGCCCCGGCCCCGTCCGCCATCGTTCTTGCCTGTCCTATCCGAACCATGGCCATGGGCTTGTACATCGTGCGCATGACTTCTACTTCGGCCTTGGCTCGGTCCACTTCGGCTGTGCCGACGCCCAACTCCGGGCGATTCGACGCGGCGCGCTCCAGCACCACGGCCTGGGACGCCGGCTCCTCACGATTTGGCTGGTACGACAAGGCAGGAATCACCGACTGGGCGGGACGGCCCAGGCTGACATTGAGCATCGTCTCGGCGGCACGACTCTGGGCTGTTTGAACCTGCTGCTCCGCTTTCAGGCGAGCAAGCTCGACTTCCGCGCGCAAGACGTCCGCCTGCACGCCAGCACCACTGGCGTAGCGACTGGCAGCGGCACCGACGAGTTGTTGGGCCAGCGCGATCTGCTCGTCGATGACGATCCTCATTCGCCGCCGTTCATGCAACATCAGGAAGTTGCGTTGCGCATCCTGGACCATATCCAAACCCGTGGCGTCAGCAAGCGCTCTGGCCCGTTTGGCGTCAGCAAGCGCAGCGTCGCGGCGATGAGTCCGCACGCGAGACAGGGGAAACTTCTGCTCGATGGTGACGCTGCGGCTGTATCGGATGCCACCCTCCATCTCGGGCGCGCGGTAGGGGTAGTGGTCGATGGAGGCTGAAACCATAGGGTCTTCAGGTGCTGAGACGATGGCGGGACGCTGCGCCAAGGCCTCCGCGCGGGCTTTAGCCGCTGCAACCTCGGCTCGACCATCCACGGCGATCGCCGCCACGTCAACAAGCCTAAGCGGATCAGGCAAGGCGACGTCCGCCGCAGCCGTCTGTGCGACGGCGATCGCCAAGACCAGGGGAATGAAACGTCGGAGGTAGGGTGGACTGGGCAAAATATCTCCTTGCTTCACGGAGGCCCATTGAGGCAATTAACCGCCATCACCATCAGGTGGTAGCGAGTGCTATCGAAGGCCAAGGTCGAAGAACAAAGTGCACGAGGATTCGGTGGCGCCGAGCGCCGTGTTGGCTGCGCCTAAAAGCATAGTCTCCTACGGCTCGCTTTTTACATGACGTACACATTACATTTCCGTAATCAAGAGTCATCCCCCCGGACGCCGTCTGCATCACCAGCTTGACGATCAGGCTGCCGCGCCACGGCAGCAACCCATGACCGGCGTCTTCACCGCGATAATCAGCCTGCGGCGTGTGAACGCACCTAACCTCTGGAACCCACCATGTACTTGACCTATTTCAACGGCACCTGGACCGAAGGCAACACGCCGCTGTTTGGCGCAATGGATCACAGCGTGTGGTTGGGCTCCTCGGTATTTGACGGTGCACGCGCCATTGGCGGCAAGACACCGGACTTGCGCCTGCACTTGCAGCGTGTCGTCAATTCGGCCAACAGCCTCGGTCTGATCTGCCCCTTGTCGGTCGATGACATGGCCGCGCTGGTGTTTGAAGGCATCCAGAAATTCCCGCCCGAGGCCGAGTTGTACATCCGCCCCTTGGTGTTTGGCACCGAGGGTTTGCTGGTGCCGGTGCCTGAAATGTCAGGCTTCGCATTGACCCTGTTCGACGCCGTGCTGCCTGGCATGACGGGCTTCTCGGCGTGCGCCACTGAGCTGCGCCGCCCCGACGCGCGCTTTGCGCCGACCGACGCCAAAGCCTCCTGCCTGTATGCCAACAGCTCGCGCGCCATCCGCGAGGCTGGCGCAAATGGTTATGACAACGCGGTGATGTGCGACCCGGATGGCAACGTTGCCGAGTTCGCCACCGCCAACATCTTCCTGGTCACCAGCACGGACGAGGTCGTGACGCCGGTGCCCAACGGCACGTTTCTGTCGGGCATTACCCGGGCGCGCGTGATCCAACTGCTGGCCGATGACGGCATCAAAGTGATCGAGCGCACGGTCAAGCCGGAAGAACTGCTCGACGCCAAAGAGATCTTCAACACCGGCAACTACGGCAAGGTCACGCCCTGCATTCGTTATCTGGACCGAAGCCTGCCGGTCGGCCCCATCGCCACCCGAGCGCGCGAGTTGTACATGGCGTTCATGAATCAGGGCTGACCTTGGGCTGAGACCGTGAAGGTCTTCCCGGTGAACGCCATCACGGCTTTACGCGTCCACCACCAACGTCATGCCGGCCCGGCTGCGGTGCGGCGCGCCAGGGCGTCAAGCGCTATGCGGTCCTCGACGCCCGCGATGAGAATGTCGGCCCGCGGCTCGGCCGCGCAGGCGCCCTGACTTGTTGGAGCTTGTCGGCACTGCGCCCGGCCAGCACCCCGCTCAGGCCAGCGAGCGGATGTGACGGACCACGACCAGGAGCTGGGCCTGGTCCATGCGACCAATGAATTTGGCGCTGATCGAGCTGATCAGCCTGACCGCCCCGGACATGCCCAGCCGGGCCGACTGTTCGGTCACAAAACCGACGTCGGCCAACTTGAGCGCCCGCAAAAAATAGTAGTCCATGCCGGCCTCGACAAGCTCGCTCACCAGTTGGGCCACCGCGTCGCCCTGTTTGGGATGACCCGGCGCTGTCTCGATGGCATCGAGCACCACATTCGTCTTCGTGCGCAAGGCTTTGGAGTGGTAGAAGCGCAGTGACGGCTCGGCCGTCTTGGCAACCGCCTTGGCCGCAGTCCTGGTCGCAGTCCTGGTCGCTGTGGCGGCGCCGGTCTTGGCTGCCGACAAGGCGGTGGCGCTTGATTTGACGGTGGTCGGTCTTTTGGCTGCGGTGCTCATGTTTTCTTAGCCCAAACGACTAGCCCACTCGCTTTGGGCTTGCCGAGCTTGCGCACACACCCCGCGCCACAGAGCCCACCGTCACGCCGACAGCGGCCTGAGCAGTTCGGCCAGATCACTCTCGGTAAACAGCGGCTGCTTGCGCCCGGCAGCACCACTGTACATGCCTTTGGCCAGCGCCGCCTTGCGCTCTTGCAGGGCCAAAATGCGTTCCTCAATGGTCCCTTGCGCCACCAGTTTGTAAACGAACACGGTCTGCGTCTGGCCGATGCGGTGGGCGCGGTCGGTGGCCTGGTTTTCCACCGCCGGGTTCCACCACGGGTCGTAGTGAATCACGGTGTCGGCCTGCGGCAGGTTCAGGCCCACGCCGCCGGCCTTGATCAGGTGACGTCGTAGTCGGCCACCAGCCGAAAAGAGTTTCTACTTGAGTAGTGTCGGGCCATGTTTTCTACATGCTGACCGGTGAAGTCAGGGTTGAGCCACAGCCATCGGGCGCCTGTGGGTTTTGCTGTACAGTGCAGTACAATCACAGTGCAAATGCTGTATCGAGCAACACCATGGCCACCACCAAGACCACCACACTGACTTTTCGTATTGAACCGGGCCTGAAAGAAGCGGTGCGCACCGCCGCTGAGCTGGAACACCGGAGCATTGCCAACATGATTGAAATCATGATTCGGGACTATTGCAGGCGGGTGGGTGTGGAGATTGCCGAAACCAATGCATCGGGACTCGGCCCGAAACGAGTCAAAGGTAGAAAGTGAAAGTAAACACGATGCAACAGCGAGCGAAAAAGGGCGAAGGCGCGGACACACAACGACCACCTGGACGAGGACTTGAAGGCTGAGCTACCGCTGAAGCGGGTCTGGATGGTGGCGGCGCAGGAAGGGGAGTAGCGACCATGAAGCAAAGGGTTTTGTATGAGTGAACCGGAAAACCACCCTGAGGCCCGCGTGGCGCTTTTTCAAAGCCGCGAAATCCGCCGCACCCTGCACAACGATGAGTGGTGGTTCGTCATCACCGACATCGTTGCCGCGCTGACGGATGCTGCCAACCCGTCGGACTATTGGAAGAAGATGCGTAGGCGCGACCCCGATTTGAGCCTGGACAGCCAAGGGGGGGGGACAAATTGACCCCCCCCTTGCCTTGCCGTTCGATACAGCGGGTGGGCGGCAAAATTTCCAGTGCTGGAATACGCAGGGTCTCTTTCGCTTGATCCAGTCCATCCCCAGCCCCAAGGCCGAGCCCTTCAAGCGCTGGCTGTCCAAGGTGGGCAAAGAACGCCTCGACGAGATTGAGAACCCCGAACTGGCCATGGGCCGCATGCAGGAACTCTACGAGAAAAAGGGCTACCCCAAGGAGTGGATCGACAAGCGCTTGCGCGGCATCGCCGTGCGCCAGGACCTGACCGACGAGTGGAAGCAGCGCGGCGTGGCGAGCAGCCAGGAATTCGCCATCCTGACCAACGAAATCATGCACGGCACCTTAGGTGGACGAGTACAAGCAGGTGAAGGCGCTGGCGCGTGAAAACCTGCGCGACCATATGACCGACATCGAGTTGATCCTGACCATGTTGGCCGAGGCGACCACCACCAAATTGCACCGCGACCGTGATTCGGTTGGTATGGTACCGCTCAAGAAGGACGCCAACGACGGCGGCGCGGTGGCCGGACGCACGCGCAAGGATATTGAGAAGCAGACCGGCAAGCCGGTGATCTCAGCAGAGAACTTCAAACAGTTGATGGTTAAAAAGACGAAGAAGCTGAAAGATGGTTAGGGGCGAGCCGATGTCAAGGTGGCCTCGAGTGCCTACGCCGACAGCGGCCTGAGCAGTTCGGCCAGATCACTCTCGGTAAACAGCGGCTGCTTGCGCCCGACAGCACCACTGTACATGCCCTCGGCCAACGCGGCCTTGCGCTCCTGAAGGGCCAAAATGCGTTCCTCAATGGTGCCTTGCGCCACCAACTTGTAAACGAACACGGTGTGGGTTTGGCCGATGCGGTGGGCGCGGTCAGTGGCCTGGTTTTCCACCGCCGGGTTCCACCATGGGTCGTAGTGAATCACCGTGTCGGCCTGCGGCAAGTTCAGGCCCACGCCGCCGGCCTTGAGACTGATCAGAAACACCGGCACCGCGCCGCTGGTGAACTGCTCGATCACGGCGTCGCGCTTTTGGGTCTGGCCGGTGAGCTTGGCCCAGGTGATGCCGTGTTTTCGCAGCTCGACTTCAATCAGGCTGAGCATGCTGGTGAACTGCGAGAACAGCAGGATGCGCCGGCCCTCAAGCACCATCTCGGGCAGCAGTTCCATCAACTGCTCCAGCTTGGCCGAGGTCTTGACCTTTCTGGCGGCGGGCAGCTTCAGCAGGTTCGGGTCGCAACACACCTGGCGCAGCTTGAGCAACGCGTCCAGAATGGTGATTTGCGATTTGGCCAGGCCTTTGGCGTCGAGCGCCTCGCGCACCGTTTTCTCCATGCCCAGGCGAATGGTTTCGTACAGGTCAGCCTGTTTGCCCAACAGCTCGACGCGGGTGATGGTCTCCACCTTGGGCGGCAATTCGGAGGCCACCAGCGCCTTGGTCCGGCGCAGCATGAAGGGCGTGATGCGGGCGCGCAACTGCGCCAGGCGCTCGGGGTCGCCCAGCTTTTCGATGGGCGTGCGAAACAGCTCCTTGAAGCGCTGTTGGCTGCCCAGGAAGCCGGGCATCAAAAAGTGAAACAGGCTCCAGATCTCGCCCAAGTGGTTTTCCATCGGTGTGCCCGACAGGCACAGCCGGTGGCGCGTGCGCAACTGGCCCACCACCTGCGCGGCGTGCGTGCTGGCGTTCTTGATGTTTTGCGCTTCGTCCAGCACCACCAGGTGCCACTGGGCTTGCAGCCAGCGCTCCTTGTCGCGCTGCAACAGCGAGTAGGGCGCGATCACTATGTCGTGCGCCGTCATGGCGTGCGCCGCGTCATGGCGTTCCTTGCCATGCAGCACCATGGCGCGCAGCGCCGGGCAAAAGCGCTGGGTCTCGCGCAGCCAATTGCCCATCAGACTGACCGGCGCAATGATCAGCGCCGGGTGCGTCAGGCGACCGGCGTCTTTTTCAACCTGAATATGGGCCAGGGTTTGCAGGGTTTTACCCAGACCCATGTCATCGGCCAGGATGCCATCCAGACCATGCTGGCGCAAGAACTGTAGCCAGTTCAGGCCCTGTTGCTGGTAGGGGCGCAGGCTGGCCTGCACACTGGCGGGCACGCTCACCACGGGCAGCTCGGCACGGCCCGCGAGTTGTTGCACCATCTCGCGCAGGGCCTGCGCGCCGTCCCAGGCCACACCCTCGCCGAGTGACGCGGCGGTGCGCAGCGCGTCGAGCCGCGAGAGCTTGAGGCTGTCGCCCGAGAAGTCGTGCCCGCGCTCACCGACCAACTCCAGCAGGGCCGCCATCCAGGGCTTGATGGCATCGGTGGACAGGCGAACAAAGCCCTGCCCATCGGGCGAGCGCAGGTAAACAAACGGGGGCATCTGCGGCTGGCCAGTCTCGGGGTCGCGCGGACCCTGCGCGGCTGCGGCGATCAGCTCGGGTAGCCAGGGCAGCACATTGTGGCGCTGACCATTGATCTCCATGCCCAGCGACAAATCGAACCAGGGAGAGGCGGCTTCGAGATCGCCCTCCTGCGCCTGCAAGCTGACGTCCAGCGCCTGCGCATGTTGGATCCAGCCGTGCAGGCTGTCGTCCAGCGTGACGGCAAAACCAGCCTGGCGCAGCACCGCGAAGTCGTCGTCGGCCCAGCGCAGCCAGGGCTGTTGGGATTGGTCGCCCGGAATCAGGAACTGCCCCCGCCCTTGGACGTGCAGGCCCAACTCCAACAGGGCGTCGATGGCGCCCATCTCGGCCTCCACCTCGCGCTGCAGCAGCAGCCGCTCAGACCCGGCCTCGACCACGACGGCACGGCCTTGCCCGCTCCACCAGCCACGCTGACCGTCATAGTCAAACTCCAGGCGCGCCTGGATCAGACCCGCTGCGGGCACCTGCCCGGTTGGCGTTGGCGTCAGCCGCAGGCAAGGCACCGGCTGGACGCCCTGAATCTGTCGCATGCTCGGCACGGCGCTCGGCATGGGCAAGGGCCCCAGGCTGTGCGTCAGCGCCAGTGGATGCGCCTTGAGCGCATGCTCGCCAAATGGGGGCGCCTTGAGCATTTCCGCGAGCTGCGCCGTGCTCACGCCGGCCGCTTGAACCGGGCCGCAGCGCGCGCGCGCCACGTCCAGATAGAGCGGCGGCTGGTTATGGCACAACACGGCGCCCGCCTCGGCCAAGGCAGCGCGCAGTTGCCAATGCGGCTCTTGCACGCCCGCCACCGTAACCGCCTGCCAGCTCCAGTGCAGGGGCAGCGCTGGCCCCCAAGCCAACGGCGCACCGGCTTGCGCCTTGACGTCACGCAGCAGCAAGCGCCCGGTGCTGGCCGCCTGTTCCAGCGCCAGTGCGCCGCCCATGCCGTCGAGCAGCGCGCTGGTGCCGCCATAGCTGCTGTAGCGGAAGTTCTGGACGCCCAGGGCTCGCACCAGTTGCAGCACCAGCCGATCGGCGTCGCTGGCGCGGTCATAGGCCGGCGTGCCCGATGACGGTAGCGTCTTGAACGCCTTGGGCTTGGCCCAGTCGCCATCTTGCTTGCGGTAGGACAGCATCACCTCGATCACAAGCTGCGGCGACGGACCACCAGGCGCTTGCACTGATAACAGGTAGAGGTACTTCTCGTCTCTCTGTTCGACGGGCCGCGGCGCATAAGCCGACGCGGCCGCATCGGGTAGCGGTGCGCGCCCTGCCACATAGTCCACCCGCGCCAGCCAGCCCAGCAGGCGTTGCTCGGACACCTGGCGCGCCAGCTCGTCGGCGCGTTGCTGCGCCGCCTGGCGCTGTGCCTGCACCTGCTCTGGGGTCGGCTCCGGTGTCGGCTCCCGCTCAGGAAACGAGTCCAACATCGATCCCAGGATACGCCGCCCCTGGTACATCGCCTTGAGCAGCACCGCCACGCAGTGCTTGCAATTGACCCCCACCGGGCAAGTGCAGTCGCCGTCCCAATAGTCGAGCTGACCGCCCTCGTCGATGTCCATTTCAACCGACACCTCGTAGGGCTCGCGCTGCGAGCCTTGAACTTCGCCCAGCAACAGCCAGTAGTCGTCAAGCGGCTCAATATCGAGGCTGAGCACCTGCTGGTTTCGAAACAGCGCCAAGCCGCGCTCCCAAGCGCCTTTTTCGCACTGCTCCTGCAGCGAGGTCGGCTCGAACCAGAGTCCCTTGGAAATCGTCATGAGTAAGTAGGGTGTTGATCCCGCCACGTGCGTGGCGGGAGAAATCAGGGCCGCGACGACGGCCCACCCGAGCGGCGCGCCTCGCGCAACATGAACAAGTAGAGGCTCTCGACCTTGTCGCGTGCCCAGGGCGTCTTGCGCAAAAACTTCAGGCTTGACGCGATGCTGGGCTCGCTGATGAAACAGCGCACCGGCACGCGCTCGCCCAAGCCGTCCCAGCCGTATTGGGCCACCAACTGGTTCAGAATCGCTTCCAGCGTCAAGCCATGCAACGGGTTGCGGGGCTGGGCAGGGGCTTGTTCTGGTGATGCGGGCGCTGACATGTGGGGCATTTTGCCAGCACGCACGGGCTTCATCACCGACTGGCCCGGATACTCGGGGCGTAACGGCCATCTTTGACATGCCGCGAAGTGGCTGAGCCGCCAAGCCACACGCTTTTGTCAATCGGGCGTGCTGGCGTTTGTCGTTACGGCGGCGGGCTTGTGGAGTTATTGACAACAAAATATTTGTGTAAGTACTTGATTTAATGCAGAATTACCAGACAAATTGTAGTTTTCAAGTTTGCCATTTGGTAAATTCTGCACGCCATGTCCGTCGTTTCCCCCAACACCGCCGCCGCTTTGCCCACCACCTACGTATTACGCATCGTGCAGCCGGCGTTCACGTCGCCGCTGACGGACGTGGTGATCGAGCTGGAGTACCTGCGCCGCCTGCAACTCAGCGGCGACACTCCGGCGCCGCTGTTCTACCAACTCAAAACCATCTTTCATTTGCTGGAGAGCCTGGGCTCGGCCCGCATCGAAGGCAACCACACCACGCTGGCCGACTACATCGAGGCCAAGCTCGACGGCCCGGCCAACAAGACCGACGCCATCCGCGAGATCGAAAACATCGAGCGCGCCATGGATTACCTGGAGTCCGCCGTCAAACCCGGCGACGCCATTACCCATCACCTGGTGCGCGAACTCCATGCGCTGACCGTGGACGGGCTGGAGCGCGAGGGCGACCGCACCCCCGGCGCCTACCGCAGCGGCAATGTGCAGATCGCCGGTGCCGGACACGTGCCGCCCGACGTGGTGCAAGTTCAAAGCCTGATGGACGAGTTGCTGGCTTTTGTGAACGCGCCCGACGCGCCCAAATACGATTTGCTGAAAACCGCACTGGCGCACCACCGCTTTGCCTGGATACACCCGTTTGGCAATGGCAACGGCCGGGTGGTGCGGCTGTTTACCTACGCATTGCTGCTCAAGTACGGCTTCAACGTGACCACCGGCGGGCGCGTACTCAATCCCACGGCGGTGTTTTGCAACAACCGGGAGCGCTATTACGAGATGTTGTCTGCGGCCGATACCGGCACCGACGCCGGTCTCGAAGCCTGGGCGCTCTATGTGTTGGCCGGTGTGCGCGACGAACTCAAGAAAGTCGACCAACTCACGCGTTTTGAATTTCTGTCGAACAAGATTCTGTTGCCCGCGCTGACGTGGAGCCGCGAGCGCGGCCTGATCAATGAGGAAGATGCCCTGCTGCTGCGCATGGCTGTTCTGAAGGGAACCTTCAAGGCACGCGACATTGACGAGTGGCTTCCCAAGCTCACACCGCGCCAACGCACCTACCGGCTCAACAAGCTAATTACCGCGGGCATGGTCAAGCCCGTGGCGCCGAACACCCGCAGCTACTGTGTGCAGTTTGTTCAGAGCAGTCTGATGCGAGGCCTGATGCGGCTGCTGACGGACCAGGGCTTTACGCCGGAACTGGGATGAACCGACGCCGCTACACCGCCGAAGCCGCCTTTGACCAGGACGACATACTGCGGCGCTCACCACGTGTGTTCGAACACTTGTACGCGAGCCAGCTTCGCAGTGCGTCGATTCACTGACGCGCCTATGGTGGACAAGTCGTAAGTCAGCGGGGCAACAGAAACAACGCCGGGTCGACCATGGCCCGGTTCAGGCTGACCGACCAATGCAGGTGCGCCCCAGTGGCCCGTCCGGTGGCGCCGACCGTGCCAATGGTGGCCCTTGCCTGCACCTGATCACCTGGTTTGACGGTGATACTGGACAGATGGCAGTACATCGTCAGCAGACCCGAGCCGTGATCCAGCCAAACCGTATTGCCGTTGAAGAAGTAGTGGCCGGTGTCGATCACCCGCCCCGCGGCGGCGGCGGCCACGGGCGTGCCGGTTGCCGCGGCGATGTCCATGCCGCTGTGCGGATTGCGGGACTGCCCGTTAAACACCCGACGCAAACCAAACGAACTGGAACGCACACCCGGCGACGGTTGCGCAAGCTGCAAGCTGGCCGGCAAGGTCTCGCTGAAGGTGGCCATCACCTGCGCCAGGTGTGCGCGCTCGCGCTCATGACGTGCGAGGTCGGTCTTGGACAAGGCGACATGGCCGGGGGCAACCGTGAGCCGCTGCTCGGCGTACGAAAACGGCGCAATCTCAAACGCCAGCCGGGTCTCGGTGTCACCGCCGCGCCGCACCACCAGGTTGGCGCTGCCTGGCGCTTGGCTCAGCGCCAAGCCAACCAGCGCCAGCCATTGTGAGCCGTCCTGCACCACCAACACCGGCACACCATTGAAACTCGCCGTGGGCGGCAGTCTGGATTCGCCCAAGGCAAGACGCGCCACACCGCCGGGCACCAGCCGCTGCGCGGGCAGATCCATTGCGCTGGCGACCATTGCCAAGCCAGCCATCGCGCAGGCCAGCACCCGTGCGATGAGCGAATCATGCATCCGCGACAGGCCCTGGCACCACGCTGCGGGTGGCACAACGAGAGCGCACTCGGCACAAGCGCCGCGGCGGCTGCATCGACCGATATTCAGACTCGAACATGCGCCACCGAGCCCCCGTCAAACAAGGTGTCACCCGGCGACACCACGTTGACCCTGACCCCGGGCAACAAACGCAGGGCCAGAGACTTCATGTAATGCGCCATGGCGGCTTTGACCGCACCATAGGCCGCTGAATGGGGCGCCGCCAGCGAGGACGCCTTGGAGCCAATGTACGTGATGGCGCCGTGCGCCGAACGCGCCACATAGGGTGCGGCCGCTTCGGTGTTGTCGACGGTGGCTTGAACGTCCGTCCGCAGCGCCCGCTCCCATTCCTTGGACAAGGCACTGACGTTGGGAATGAAGATATCGAAGGCCGTAATCTCGGCCAGCCAGTCGTTGAACCGCGCGGCGTCGGTGACGTCGAGTGCCACGGCTTGCACCCGACCCGGCAAACCATCACAGGCCCGCAGAGCCAGATCAATACTTGCCTGATGGCGGGCGCAAAAGTGCACCGAGCAGCCTTCTTCGGCCAAGGCACGCACGATGGCCGCACCGATACCGGACGACCCACCGGTGACCACCGCGGTCAAGTCCGTCAGTTGCAGGTTCATGGGCAATCCATCCAATCAACCGTATCGTGGCGAGGCGCCTTGATGGTCATTGTCAGCTATGCTATGTATAGCAGTCAACACCCGAACAGCAAGGCTTTCATGCCAATCAGGCCTTGCTCAGGCGCTGCTCAAGCCAACGCAGGATATCGCCAAAGATGATGTCCCGGTTGATCTCGTTGAAATTCTCATGGAAATTGTCGGGGTAGAGGTGCTGCTCCAACAGCGTCGCCGGGATGGTCTTCAACATGGCCTGCGTCGCGGTGGCATCGGCCAGCTTGTCGTCCCCCGCCACCACGGCGAACACCGGATGCGCGCACCCGGACAGCTTACCAATCAAGGCGGTTTGCGCGCCCAACAACGCGGCGGCAAAACGAAAGCTCACCTCGGTGGCGCGGATATGGTCCTTCTCGTCCACAAAGTGCCGTGCGGTAATGGTTTGGTCGTGGGTCAAGGAATCAGTCAAGGGCTCCAGCGGCACTTTGAGCTTCGGGAAGGCCTTGGCCAGCGAACTCGAAAACCACAGCAGCAACTTGGGCACCTTGACCGCATTGACGTAGTACGGCGAGGACAGGATGTAGCCCTTGATGTCCTGGTCCTTGGCAAAGCGTCCAAGCGCCAGGTGGGAAGCGATCAAGGCCCCCATGGAATGCCCCATCACGAAGACCGGCAGGCCGGGATAGTTGGCTTTGACCCATCGCAGGAACAACTCCGCGTCGTCCAGGAAGCTGTCAAAGCCGGGGATGTCGACCCGCTTCTTCTGGTCATGTCCACACATGTCAAACGCCACCGTGGCGTAAGCCTTGTCCCGGAAGTACAAGGCCGGGGTCACGTAGTCACCCGCATGCGCCATGCCGCCATGCAAGGCCAGAATCACGGCCTTGGGATGTGGCGGCGTCCAGATATGGATGGGTCGGCCGACCCGGTCACTGCAGGTCAGTGAGGCCAGCTTGTCTTCGGAAAATCTCATGCGTTCACCTGTGGCGTGTCAGTAAGGTCCGCCGATATTACTGGCTCACGCCCGCCGCGGCCGCGATGTTCTGGGCGACCCGCCCGCAGGCGAGCGACAACCTCAACGCCTGGATTGTCAATTTCGGCAATGGCCACGTGTACGGCAACACCGGCAGCAAAGCCCCCTTCGTGCGGCTGGTGCGCGCGATTTGAAAGACTTCCTTTGTCGATGGCAGCGTTGCGTCACCCCGGTCCACCGGTAGCACGAACGGGACACCAGGCAAGAGCCTGAGTCCCGACCTGTGGTCGTCGTGGACGGTGGGCGCTGCCCTGATGGAATTCCCACATCGCCCGACGGATCGGCCTGATCCCGCCAACCGCCTCGGAGCCAATGGCCCTGGCCACACACCCGACCTACCGCAAGCGGCGGCGCTCACCAGAGTTGCCCCTAGCCGCGCGCGTTCACGCTGATATTCGGCCACTCACAGTTACTGACAGAATCGGGCATTCATCGTTGAGACAAAGGGGTTACCGTGACACGCACCGACATCGAGATCGCACAGTCCGCCAGCATGTGGCCCATCATCGACCTGGCCCGTGAACGCCTGGGCATTCCCGCCGAGGCGCTGGAACCCTATGGTCACTTCAAGGCCAAAATCGATCTGAAGTGGCTCGACACCCTGGCCGACCGGCCCGACGGCAAACTGGTGCTGGTGACCGCCATCAGCCCAACGCCAGCCGGCGAAGGCAAGACCACCACCACGGTGGGCCTGGGTGACGCGCTCAACCGCATCGGCAAACGCACCGTGATGGCCCTGCGCGAGCCCTCGCTGGGACCGGTGTTCGGCATGAAGGGTGGCGCCGCCGGTGGCGGCTTGGCGCAGGTGGTGCCGATGGAGGACATCAACCTGCACTTCACCGGTGACTTCCATGCGATTGCGCTGGCGCACAACTTGCTGGCGGCGCTAATCGACAACCACATCCACCACGGCAATGCGCTGGCCATTGACCCCCGGCGCATAGTCTGGCGAAGGGTGATGGATATGAACGACCGCGCCATGCGTTCGACCGTCGTGGGCCTGGGCGGCCCCGGCAACGGTTTCCCGCGCGAAGACGGTTTTGACATCGTGGCCGCCTCCGAAGTGATGGCCATCTTTTGCCTGGCCGCCTCACGCAAGGACCTCAAGGCCCGCCTGGGCAACATCATTGTGGGCTACACGCGAGGGATGCAAGCGGTGCGCGCCAGTGACCTGCAGGCGCATGGCGCCATGGCCACGCTGCTCAAGGACGCGATCAAACCAAATCTGGTGCAGACACTGGAGAACAACCTGGCCCTGGTGCATGGCGGGCCATTCGCCAACATTGCCCACGGTTGCAACACCGTGATGGCCACGCGCGCCGCGCTCAAGCTGGGCGAGTACGTGGTCACCGAGGCTGGTTTTGGCGCGGACCTGGGCGCCGAGAAGTTCATCGACATCAAGTGCCGCAAGTCGGGCCTGCGCCCCGACGTAGCGGTGGTGGTGGCCACCTTGCGGGCACTGCGCCACCATGGCGGGGCCGAGCCCCTTCAATTCGATGTCGCGAACGCGCAAGCGGTCGAACGTGGCATCGTCAACCTCGAACGCCATGTGGACAACGTGCGCAACCACTACGGATTGCCCTGCGTGGTGGCGGTCAACGCCTACGAGTCGGACACCGAGGACGAGCTTCAGGTGGTGCGCCGCAACATGGCCCGGCGCGGCGTGCCCGTGGTAGTGGCTCGCCACTGGGCGTGCGGCTCCGGCGGGGCCGAGGACCTGGCGCACGCGGTGGTGCAACTGGTTGAGGCGGGCACCGCCGACATGCGCTATGTGTACGCGGATGAACAGACGCTGTGGGACAAGATTCGCACGGTGGCCCAGCAGATCTACGGCGCATCCGACATTTCCGCCAACTCATCGGTGCGCGCCAAGATTGCGCAACTTCAGGCCGGTGGTTACGGTCATTACCCGGTCTGCGTGGCCAAGACCCAGTATTCGTTTTCCACCGACCCCGAGCTGCGCGGCGCGCCCAGCGGTCACATGGTCAATATCCGCGAAGTTAGACTGGCTGCCGGGGCCGAGTTCGTGGTGATGATTTGCGGCGACGTGATGACCATGCCCGGCCTGCCCAAGGAGCCCGCCTCCATGCGCATGGACATCGACGACGACGGACGCATCACGGGACTGTGTTGACCGGGTTCACCAGCAAACGCGGCGACAGCGACCAAACGAATCACAGATGAAGCCGCAATTGATGGCACTGAGCGCGACGGTCTGGGACTTGTCTGAAACAGTGCCCTTGGCGTCGATCTGGGACGGCGCAGTGACGCCCGCCGTCGGACGCTGTGGCGCGCTCGCCATCGGCGTTTGGCCAACTGCGGCGACTGCGGCCGAGGTGATCACGGCCATCAAACCCAGCAACAAAAGGTTTCTCATTCTTCACTCCTAATAGGTTGGCAGTAGAGTCTGCAAATCACAGCTTGCAACACCAGCGCGTTGGTCGCGCGATGCGCCCGTGCGCTCCTTGTGATCGTCAGGCATCGGATTACTCCGGAGCGAAGCGACCGACAAGCAGCGGTTGGAGATTACTCAAGCTAGCGTTATGCAGGCGTTATGCAAGCCTGTTGTCTGGGCATGTCGGCCAAATGTGCCCTCAATCCAGCATGTCGAAACCCTGCGCCTCGACACCCATGAAGGCGCGGGTCAGCTCAGCCAAAGCCGCGTAGAAGCGCGCCTTGGGGTGCGCCTGCAAGGTGTCGCACAGGGTCATCACCCAGGGTTGCAGATGCGTGGCAAAGAAGGCGCGCTGCTGGGCCAGGTTGGCCACCGCCGCGTCGTCACCGGCAATCAGGTAACGCATGACTTCGCACAGGCAGGCAATGTGGTCTTCGGTCTCCCGCATGGCGTCGTCACGCGCCAGGCCCAGCCGCATCAGATCGGTGCGCAAGGCGGCCAGCGGTTTTTCGTTGAGGAAACCGCTCAGGTAGTGCGAACCGTACAGGTAGACCTCGGGCTTGCCGATGCCGCCAAACAAGGCGTCGTATTCGGCGCCCAGGCTGTTGTTGTCCTGCTCCCGCGCGGCACCCACCAAAGCGCGCCAGGGCTCTTCCAGAAAGCCGCCGGCGGCCGGGGCTTCGGTCACCGCGACCCGCAATTGCGCCAGCATGTCGGGTGTTGGCGCGGCGTAGTACAGCGCTGCCAGCAGGCCGTAGAGTTCGGCGCGGGCGGCCTCAAAATCCAGGGCGCTGCTGCCCGCGCTGCTGTCTGGGGTAAGGCGGAGGTTCATAGGTCGGTGATCCTGCTCTCGTTGTCGGCCGAATAGATGTCGATCACGCGGCAGTCGCCGCACATTTTGAGGCGCTCCAGAGCAGCGCCCTGGAACATGCTGTGGCCCACCAGCTTGCCCAGCATGGCCTCAATGCCCTTGAGCGTGCCGAAGGGCTTGCCGCAGCGCACGCAAGCATAGGGCTGCGCCTCATTGAGCACCACGCTTTGAGCGCGTTCGGGCGCCAGGCGCAGTTGCGGCAGCAGCGCCAGAGACTTCTCCGGGCAAGTCTTGACACACAGGCCACACTGCACGCAGTTCTTCTCGATCAAGCGCAGTTGCGGCGCCTGCTGGTTGTCTTGCAGGGCAGCGGCTGGGCAAGCACTGACACAGGCCAGGCACAGCGTGCATGTGTCCTTGTTGATCGCCAGTCCACCCAGCGGCGAGCCGACGGCAGGCAAGGCAATCAACTCTGGCTTGGCCGCAGCCTGTGCCACCAGGTGATCAAGCGCAAGCTCCAGCGTGGCGCGTTTGTCGGCCTGCACCGCGAAAGTGGCTGACCGGTTGACGCCCTGCGCAGGCTGTGCCCGCAGCGATCGGTCCAGTTCGGCCAGGTCGCGCGCATCCTTGGCGTGCAACAGGCGCAGGTGCTGGCCGGCATAGCCCAGGCCTGTGAGGATGGCTTGGGCCACGTCCATCTGGGCTTGTAGTGCCTCGCGGTACTGTGGCGCCTCTTCGTCCGTCAACAGCACCCAGACCTGGGAGGCGCCATAGGCGATGGCCGTCAGCCACAACTCCAAGCCGATCGACGAGGTATGCCACAGCGCCACGGGCAACACCCGCGCGGGCACGCCGTGGGTGTCGGCATCCAGCCGGGCGGCGCGGCCCAGGTCGCCCAGCAGGCCCGCACCGGCCTCCTGGCTGTGCAGCAACAACGCGGCGTGCTTGCCGCCGGCGCGGGCGTAAGTACCCAGCAGGGTCTTGAGCCTGGTGCCCTGTTCGTTGGCGCGCGGGTAAGCAAAGCTCAGGGCACCGGTTGGGCACACGGTGCTGCACGTGCCGCAGCCAATACACAGTTGCGGGTTGACCTTGATCTGGTTTTTGTCGCGCTCGCTAACAATGGCCGAAGCCGAGCACACATCGACGCAGGCGTTGCAGCCCACTTTCTCGTTGCGGCTGTGGGCGCACAACTTCTGGCGGTACGACACGAAGCGCGGTTTTTCGAACTCTCCCACCAAGGCGCGCAGTTGCAGCAGGGGCGCCACATCACGCCCGTCCCACTGCAGATAACCCTGCGGGACGGCATGCTGCGAGAAGGCCGGTGTGGCCCGCAGGTCCAGCACCAGGTCAAAGGATTCGTTCTGGGTGTCGCTGGCGCGGTTGAAGTCAATCGCCCCCGCGGCA
Organism: Rhodoferax sp.; assembly: GCA_030685025.1. GTDB lineage: Bacteria > Pseudomonadota > Gammaproteobacteria > Burkholderiales > Burkholderiaceae_C > Rhodoferax_D. The sequence continues at coordinate 15,767 of JAUXWC010000013.1, read as the reverse complement.
CCGCAGGCCTTGACGCAGTCGCGGTGGGCCTTGCACAGCGCCGTGTCGATCTGGTAATCCAGCCCGATGGCGCCCTCGGGGCAGGCCACCAGGCAGGCATTGCAACGGGTGCACAGATCGAGGTCAATGGCGTTGCTGCGCTTCAGGCGCAGCGCAAATGCGCCCAGCCAGCCGGTCAAGTGGTCGATCTTGCCCGAGAGCACCGGGTAACGGCGTTCCTGCATGCCGCCACCCTGCCCCGCACCCTGCGCCAGCAGGGTGATGTCCAGGTCCTCCCCCAGCAACCCGGCGGCACGCTCGGCAGCATCCAGCGCCCCGATGATGAGCAGGCGCCCGCCACTTTGGTAGCGCACCGTTGTCACCGGCTCGCTCTCGGGCAAGTGGGCGGCCGCCAGCAGGGCGGCGATTTTGGGACTGGCCTGTTTGGCATCCTTGCTCCAGCCGCCCATCTCGCGAATGTTGACAAAACGCAGCACCGCCACCTGCGCCTTGGCCTCGACGGCCAGCTCGGTGAACAGGCGCTTCTCCTGGGTGCAGGCCACCACCACCTCGTCGCCCGACTGCAAGGCCTGCAAATAGGCCCCGGCCTCGCGCCGGCACAAGGTGGTGTGTTGCGTCAGCGTCTCATTGAGTGCCGCCCCCAGGCTCTTGGGGTCCAGTGGCATGGTTTGGTTGCAATCGCAGATCAGGGTCGGCATGGTCGGGGTCCGGCGGGGTGGATGGGTCGGGCAGCGCTTGATCGGGTGTGGGCCGCCGATCCGCTTCAGTAGCTACAGTTTCAAGAGCAGCCTGATCAGACTGGGAAACGCCTACAGGCACATTTTGCTCTTCAGTCTGGGCCTGCGGCGGGTCGTCGAACAGCCCCAGGAAATGCGCGCTGGCCATCTGGCGCAACATTGATTCAGGCAGCGGATCGGGTTGGGAATAATCGTCGATGTAGATGTCCAGGCGGTCCATCACATTGAAATGCGGGTCGGCAAAGAGCTTCTTCATGGCCGCGTTCTTGACCTCGGGCGACACGTGCGAAGCCACAAAGGGCTTGAAGTCGGACTGGGGCGTGAGGGCCTGGGCATCCTCCAGCGTGGGTGGCGCTGGTGCGGGTTCTGGCGGGGCGGTGGTAGCGACCGGCTGCAGGGGGTCAACCAGCGGATGAACTGATGGCGACGCGGGCACGGGCTCGGGCGCGGCCTTGAATGCGGGCTCTGGCACCGACTGGCCCGCCGCGACCGCACGCTTGCGCTCGGACCAGCGGCCCAGGAAACTCTCAGCCATGTGGCCCCCCCGGCTTGCCCTTGGTCGTGCTGACCGAGGCCGGGTTGCCGAAGCGATCGCTCAGCGAGCGAAAACTCTCGGGCCGCTTGCGCCGTTTGACCTCGGCCACATGGTGCTGGTCAACAAAGGCGCTCAGCCAGCCCAACACCTCGGCCGGCGCCGCCACCTGCTCCACCGTTTCCTGCGCATCCAGCCAGCGCCCGGCATCCACATAACTCAGGCTCACCGCCACGGGGCGGGCCAGCGGTTCGTCAGCCAGGCTGGCTTCTTCCTCCATGCGCCACAACACGAACCAGCAGGGCTTGTCGGTGGTGAGGTTGAGTAGGTAGCCGTCCACATCGTCGGTGAACAGTTCAACCGTGAAACCGGGGTACAGCCAGCGCTCGCCATCTTCACTCTGGCGCAATCGGCGCGGCGCATCGCCAAAGCTTGTCTGATGCGCCACCACCTCGTCCAACACCCAGCGCCAGGTTTGCCAGCGGGCGGCGGCACCCGGCACGCGCTCCTTGCGCATGACGACTGCAACCTGGATGGCCGGGCGAGGTGTGCTCATAAGGAGCGTCACTTTACCCGCAAAGCAGCGTCCTCACGCTTACAAGGGCGTGGCGCCAGCGCCCAGGCGCGCTCAATGCCCCGCTTTGTCGCCCCACAACTGCTGCAGGCGTGCCTCGCGGCCACAACTGGTGCGGTAATACTTGTATCGGACGGGATTCTTCTTGTAGTAGTCCTGGTGGTAATCCTCGGCCGGATAAAAGGCGGTTGCCAGCACGATCTCGGTGACCACCGCCTCCTTGAACGGCTTGCTCTTCTCCAACGCCGCGCGCGAGGCCTGGGCAATCTTCAACTGCTGGGCGTCGTGGGCAAAAATGGCGGTGCGGTAGGGCGAGCCGTGGTCGCAAAACTGCTGGTCCTTCACGGTCGGGTCAATCGTGTGCCAGAAGTACTCGACCAGCCGCTCATAACTGACCTTGGCCGGGTCGAACACCACCTCGACCGCCTCGGCGTGCCCAGTGGCGTGGCTCGATACTTGCTCGTAAGTTGGGTTGACGGTCTTGCCCCCGACGTAGCCCGAAGTTGTCGAGATCACTCCGGAAATCTTGTCGAAGTCGGACTCGACACACCAAAAGCAGCCGCCGGCAAAGGTGGCCTTGGCAGTCGCGGTGGTGGGTGCCGCCATGGCCGGCCCGGCTGGTTTGATTTGGGCGATGGCCTGGGCAGTCAAACCGGCGAGCACGATGAGGCCCAGAGCCTTCCATCTGCGGCCGGTCGGTTCAGTGCCCTCCTTGCGCAGCACCTCGTACTGGGAGGGCGTGAGGCGCTTGCGCCACTCGGCGTCGGACAGGCGCAGAGGTTCGATGCCTTTGGCGGCACCACCGGCGCCAGCGGGTGCTGCGCCGGCGTAATGCGCCAGGCAGAAGGCCCCGAACAAGGCAAACAGGTAGCGTCGGGTCATGGTTGATTTCTCCGTGGGTGGCTGATGCAGGCTTGGTCGGGCCATGCCACGAAATCTTTCACAGGCATCCAATTAGAGAGTGATCAGCCGGCCTATTTCAGCGGTATCGGCTGGCTTGCCGGAACCGGCACGGCGGTGACACTGTTCTTCGGGCTACCGTCAATCAGCTTGTCCGAATACACCAGGTACACCAGCGTGTTGCGCTTGGCGTCGACCATCCGCACCACGCGCACGTGTTTGAACAGGAACGATGAACGGGCATTGAACACTTCCTCTTGCGTGGCGATCTTGCCCTTGAAGGCGATCGGACCGACCTGCCGGCAGGCCACCGAGGCGTCGGAGGTGTCTTCCGCCAGGCCCAGCGCGCCTTTGTAGCCGCCGGTCTTGGCATGTGACAGGTAGCATGCGACCCCCTCCACGGCGGGGTCATCAAACACGTCGACCACGATCTTGTCATTCGGGCTCAACAGTTTGAACGTGGTGCTGACATCGCCAACGGTTTCGGCGCTTGCGCCCAGTGAAGCCGACAGAATGGCAAGGAGGGTGAGAAGCGTTTTCATCAGAATTCTTTCAATGGGACGGCCGGTGGAACTTGGTGGTCACAATGGTATCGAAACCAGATTGGGGACGCGGGCGCGGTATCGGCGTCTGGCACTGTGGATAATTCCGTCGATATACATGCCATGCAGCCAGACGCCTGTCTGCTGGATCACCACTGGACACCTGCGATGAAAAAGACCTTGTTATGGATAGCGTTGGCCGTCAGTGCGGCGGCGTTTGCTGCCACGCCGGAGTCGTCCGCACCCGTTGCGCTGGAGCCTGCGTTGGCGCAAATTCAAGCCGCCAGCATGACCGCCGATCTTTTGACGCGCTTTCACTACAGCCCCAGGGCACTGGATGACGCCATGTCGCAGAAGATCTTCGATCGCTACCTGAAATCGCTGGACTCGGAGAAGGTGCTGTTCACGCAGGCCGACATCGATCAGTTCGCGCACGCGCGCGACAAGCTCGATGACGCCATCAAAGACCGCAACTTGACCGCCCCGTTCGCCATGTTCAATCTCTACCAGCAGCGGCTGCGCGAGCGTCTGGTCCATGCGCGCGGACTGCTGGCCCAGAGTTTCGACTTCAGCAAGCAGGAAAGCTACCCGTACCTGCGAACGGACGCGCCCTGGGCCCAATCCGAGAGCGACATCCAGGATTTGTGGCGCCGGCGTGTCAAAAACGACTGGCTGCGCCTGAAACTGGCGGGCAAGGACGACAAGGCGATCCGGGCCACGCTGGAAAAGCGCTACGACTATGCCTTGGCCAACTTGAAGAAACTCAAGAGCGAGGACGTTTTTCAGCTCTTCATGAACGCCTACGCCATGTCGATCGAACCGCACACCAATTACCTCGGTCCCAAGGCCACCGAGGACTTTGATATCTCGATGAGGCTGTCGCTGGTCGGTATCGGCGCGGTCCTGCAAGAACGAGACGACACGGCGGTGATCCGCGAACTGGTGCCAGGTGGTCCGGCGGCGCGCTCCGGCAAGCTCAAGGTGGGCGACCGCATCGTTGGCGTGGCGCAGGCCGCGGACCCCGCGCCGACGGATGTTCTGGGCTGGCGGCTGGACGATGTGGTGCGGCTGATTCGGGGCACCGAAGACTCGGTAGTCAAACTCAACATCTTGCCCGCCGATGCCAGCCCCGACGCCCCGCTCCAGGTGGTGACGCTGGTTCGCAAGAAGATCACGCTCGAACAACAAGCCGCCAAGAAGTCGATCATCGAGGTGAAGGACGCGCAGCGCACGCAGCGCATCGGCGTCATCGCACTGCCCACCTTCTACCAGGATTTCGAGGCCAGGGCAAAAGGCGACCAGGCGTTCAAGAGCGCAACCCGTGACGTTGCCCGCCTGCTGGCGGAGTTGAAAAAAGACCGGGTCGACAGCGTGCTGATCGATTTGCGCAACAACGGCGGCGGTTCGCTCAACGAAGCGATCGAGCTGACCAACCTGTTCATCGGCAGCGGCCCGGTGGTGCAGCAGCGTGACGCACGCGGGACCATCCGTGTCGAGGGCAACGGTAACGCCACCGTGGCCTGGGACGGGCAACTCGGCGTGCTGATCAACCGTGGCTCGGCCTCGGCCTCGGAGATCTTCGCGGCGGCCATGCAGGACTATGGCCGCGCCCTCATCATTGGCGAGTCCAGTTTTGGCAAAGGCACCGTGCAAACCATCGTCAACCTGGACGCCATGGCACGCAGCGACAAACCGAAGTTTGGGGACGTCAGAATGACGGTCGCCCAGTTCTACCGGGTCAACGGCGGCACCACCCAACTGCGCGGCGTGACACCCGACATCCAGTTGCCGACCTTCCTGGATGCGGACAGCGGCGAAGCCGGCTTCGACAACGCGCTGCCCTGGGGTCAGATCAAGTCGGCCAACTATCAGCCCTTGGGTGACTTGACGGACATCCTGCCGATGCTGCAACTCAAGCACGAACAGCGCATTGCCAAGGACCCGGAGTTTCGCTTTCTGAAAGAGGATATTGGTGAGTTCCTTCAGCAAAAGAGCAAGAAGAGCACCTCGCTCAATGAAGTGGAACGCCGAAAGGAACGCGATGCGCGCGAGGCCAAACTGAAGGGCCGCGAAGCGTCGCGACAAGCCGGCGCGGCAGGCGGCGCCAAGCCAGCCAAAGAGAACCTGCAGGACGATGGCCTGCAAGGCAATGAACGCACGCTCGCCGCCGAATTGGCCGCGGAGAAAGCCGGCAAAGCGGCCAAAGACGTGTTCCAGCTTGAGGCGGCGAACATCCTGGCCGACCAGCTCAACCTGATCCAGTCCAGCACCCGCCTGGCTCAACAAGTTCTGTCGGGTTTCTCGCGCTTAAAGCCCGAGCCGGGCGTTGTGGCGCGTTGATGCTGGCCCTTGGCGTGGACCTTGACGACCGATGGGGCGGGCTCAGCGCACCGGTTGCGCAAACACCGGCAGACTGGCCTCGCCCGTGGCGCTGACCGCAGCCACGGCAAACACAAAATTGTCCTTGGAGACGTCCTTGAGGGTGAAGGCAGTGACGTCGCCAACGTCTCGACCGAATTGCCAGGTCGGCGCACCCGGCTCGCGCCAGACGATGCGGTAGCCGCCGGGCTTCTCAACCGTCGGCGCCTTCCAGCGCAACCGGGTGTCGTTGGTAAGCTCTGTGACTTCAATACCCACTTCCAGCGGCGCCGCCGGCGCCAAGGCCAAGCTGGCCAGACCGGCGGCATTGACACGGGCCACGCGCGCCACATAGGCAGGGTCAACAAACTGCGGCAGGTCGCCGAACTGCACGCCGCCTTCGGTGCGCACGTTTTGGTGCTGGTGGGCAAAATTCTCGAACGGCTCGGTAAAGCGCACGGCCGCATAGCCGCGCTCCAGAAACGGCAGGTGATCGCCACCGCGCAGGAAACGGTCGCGCCGGGCGATCAGCTTTACCGTGAAACCAGGCAGGTGACGCTCGGCGGCGTCCTTGAGATAACGGCCAAGCTGACTGGTGGCGGTGTCGTCATCGCCCCCGCTGCGGGCGATGATCTCCAGCGCCTGGCGCGTCGCCTGCGCCGCCACGCTGCTCGCCTTGGCCACGTCGGGATTGACCGGGGCCTTTTGCGCGTCCAGAAACAGCTTGAGCAGCGGCGAAAAACCATCCGCGAACAGGCGCACCTGCTGGTCATCGCGTTGGCCCTGGTCGCCCACCGGTGAGCCGATGATGTCGTTGGTGACCATGGCGATGATGTTGCGGTTTTGCTGGCGCGCCGTTTCGGCAAAATGGTCGGCGCCCAGCAGCCCCTGCTCTTCGCCAGCGACGTTCATGAACACCAACGTGGCGGGAAAGCTGTGCGGCGCAAAGGCACAGGCCATCGCCAGCACCGCCGCCGAGCCCGACGCGTCGTCATTGGCGCCCGGGGCGTCGATGGTGGCGTCCATCACGTCGCTGGCGCGCGAATCGTAGTGGCCGCTGACCACGATCACCCGCTCGGGCTGCGCCCAACCCTTGAGTGTGGCCACCACGTTGACCACTTGCACGGCTTGGGGGATGCGGGCGCTGGCCGGGCGCACATGCTCATCGAACGCCACCGCCATGCGGCCATTGCTTTGGGCGGCGCATTGCTCCAACTCGGCCTTGATCCAGCGCCGCGCCGCGCCGATGCCGCGCGTGGCAGACGTGGTGTCCGACAGCGTATGACGGGTGCCGAAGGACACCAACTTGCCGATGTAGCGCTCGATCATGGCAGGCTCGATGCGCGCCATGATCGACTGGATCGTTGGGTTGGGGCGGTTGGGCGGGCTGGGCGCGACCGGTTGTGCCAGCACGCAAGCGCTGGCCAAGGTGACAACGGGCCCGAGCAACTTGCTCAGGCGACACAGGCTAAGTAACTGCAAAATCTTCCTTCAGGTCGATAGCCGGGTAGTGAAACCTCACTGGCCCATCCGGGCGTTCGTGAATGTATTGGAAGACCAAGGGGTCCGTGCTCGCGCGGGCTTCATTCGCCGAGCCCTGAAACGCAACCTTGCCCTGGTCCAGAATGATCACTTCATCGGCGATCTCCAGCGTTTGGGTCAGCTCGTGCGACACAAAAATGCTGGTCAGCTTCATCGCATCGTTAAGCTCACGAATCAGGCGCGCTGCAGTATGCAGCGATATCGGATCGAGACCCGAGAACGGCTCATCGTACATCACCAGCTCGGGGTCCAAGGCAATCGCCCGTGCCATGGCGATGCGTCGCGCCATGCCGCCCGACACTTCGCTGGGCATCAAGTCGCGCGCGTTGCGCAGCCCCACCGCATTGAGCTTCATCAACACGATGTCACGGATCAGGGGTTCGGACAGGTCGGTGTGCTCGCGCAAGGGAAAGGCGACGTTCTCAAACACACTCAGGTCGGCGAACAGGGCGCCAAACTGAAACAACATGCCCATGCGCCGGCGCACCGCGAAGATCTGCGTCTGATCCATGGGCGTGATGTCCTGGCCATCAAACAGCGTCTGGCCCGAGCCCGCGCGCAACTGGCCCCCCATCACCCGCAAGGTGGTGGTCTTGCCGCCCCCCATCGGACCAATCAACGCGGTGACCTTGCCACGCGGAATGTGCAGCGATAGCCCGTTTAGAACGGGACGCTCGGCATACGCAAACGTCACGTTTCTCAATTCGAGCAGCGGCGGCAAAGTGTCGGATGGCATGGGTTTGGCGAGCGTTGGGGAACGAACAGGATGATGATAGTACGATGGCCGATCACAGTAGCCGCCACCCAAGCGATGTGGCAAACATGCCCGCCGAGGCCGAATCAACGTGGAGCCCGTCAATGAATATTCAGCCGATCCGAAGTACCAAGGGCTTGCACGCCGCGTTCCAACGGCTGGAACTGGTGTTCCAGGCCGATGACGGAACACCTGAAGCAGACGAGATGGAAATTCTTGTCACGCTGATCGAGGCGTACGAGAAAGAACACTTCCCCATTGGTCCTGCCGATCCGGTGAAAAACAACCATGCCTGTTGACACCCGTGCCGTAAACTGAGGTCGCTATGTGTGTCAATACCCGACTGACTGTGAGGCTGAACGCCTCCGACAAGTGTGTGGTCGCGCGGGCAGCAGCGCTGACTGACACCTCGACGGTTGAATTCATCCGCGCGGCGGCCAAGGAGAAGGCTTTGGCCGTATTGGCAACGCAAACTCTGGTCACGCTAACTCGGCGCGACTTCGCCGCATTCACCGCCGCCATCAACACCCCCCTTCAGGCCCAACCCCGCTCTCAAGGCGGCGCTGGCCGCAGTCAGACGGATCAATCGCCAGCGATGATTGATCGGGGATGGACTTCGACTCATCCGGCGGTCGTTACCAAGCCTGCGGCCGTGGCTCTCGCACCATGAAGGCGCAGTGCCGCCACCAATTCCGCTCTTGAATACGGTGGCTTTTGCAGATCATGGAGCGACTTTGTGATCGCCTGAATGGTTCGACGTGGCGCCACACCAAACAACCGGTCCAGAAAGGCACCGGCTTTGATAACCTCAATGCCAAGCTTACGGCTGTCAACAACCGCCAAGTGCCTCGTGTTATCCGAAACGATCATGACTTTGCACAACGCTGGGTCGTCTTCGTCGTCGAGCCCATTAATCAGGACCAACGCAGCGGCGACAAGATGCCGGTCGTTTTCATGCACGCGGGCGGGCACGCGGGACATGAAATTGACACCGTCGTACCCAGTGATCAGATGCCCGTTTTTGCAGGCGCGTTGAAACGCCTTGAGTCGTCTGGCGCCTGACTTCGAAGCGTCAGGATACACGTGCGGCCAATTTCGCAAAAACTCCGCTTCCACCTCGCCCGTCCAATAAGCAAAGTAGAGCCCTTCCAGCATCAGGTCAAACAACACATCCGACAGGCGGGACGGCAACAAGACGCAAGTATCCAGAATGACCAGCGTGTCGCCACCAGGAGAAAGCGGATGGTGGTCCATCACGGAACCACTACCGATTGGCGGCCAGCGCCTTGACCCGACGCACCACTGCTGCCTCAGTGCTTTTGTAAGCCCCGATCTTTTGACCCTCGGCACGAATGTCCGCGGGCTGGCTCGAAACTTGGTGCTTGGCCTTCCATGCCAAGACCGCAGCACGCGAAACACGCCGATGGCCGCCCGCAGAAACAGTCGCGCCCTTGAGCTTGTTCTGGTCGATCAACATGGCCACGTAGGGACGGCTGTAGCCCAGCAATTGCGCCGCTTGTGCGGTGCTGATGAGGTCATCGGCAGTGGCAATCGTCGTTGAGATCTCAATTCCGGCCACCTGGCTTTCAATGTCAAGCAAGTGGCGCATCAACATCAAACGGGTGTTGCGGCCTTGCTCGGTAGTAGCCTCCAACACCTGATGGAGGGCGTCGGCGAGCTGATTGGCCAAGGCTTTAGGGACTGCCTTCCTCTTTCCCGCGCCCCCGCCAAGCGTTGACCCGATTGCCTCGGCCAGTGGCGTCAAGGGATCGTGACGACGCGCTGTCGTCTTGCTCAGTGTGGTGACGCTTGGCATGATGCCCTCCAAGGTTGGAATCCAGATGCAGACCAGTATAAAACGAAATTAACGAATAATACGAATTGCACACTCGGAACGCATTCGCGCTACGACCAAGTCAACGTGGAGACAGTGGATGGCCATTAAGCCGATCCGAAGTGGCAAGGACTTGCGCACCCGCCTTCAAACGGCTGGAACTGGTGTTCCAGGCCGATGACGGCACACCTGAAGCAGACGAGATGGAGATTCTTGTCACGCTCATCGAGGCGTACGAGAAGAAACACTTCCCCATTGGTCCTGCCGATCCAGTGGAGGCCATCAAATTCAGGATGGAGCAACAAGGGCTGACCCAGAAAGACCTTGAACCCTACATCGGCTCCAGCGGTCGGGTCTCCGAAGTGCTGAACCGCAAGCGCCGACTCAGCATTCCGATGATCAAACGGTTGCATGACGGACTGCATATTCCGTATGAAAGCCTGTTGGCGACGGCGTAGGGAAACACAGGCCGCAGCCAGACTGGCGAAGCCTCACTCGTAGTGCGTCCACATGCGAAGCACGCGAACGGTTTTCTCCTTCTTGAACACCTCATACACCAGCCGGTGCTGGATGTTGATTCGCCGTGAATAGGCGCCATCCAAATCCCCAACCAATTTCTCATATGGCGGGGGAACCTGAAAGGGATCATGTGCGATCAGCTCCAGAAGCTCTTGGGCGTTCGGTTTCAAACCGGCGGCCGAGAGCTTCTTGGCATCCTTGAGCGCTTGCTTGGCGTAAACGACGCGCCAAGTCACCAGTCGAGTTCCTTGGCGCTCTTGCCGAGCGGCTCAGCCATGCCCTGCTTGATCGACTCGCGCATACCGGGCACCGACAAGAGGCACAAGGTTTCCTGAATGGCCTGCCAGTCCTCGGCCGACACCAAGACCGCGCTACTGCGCTTGCCAGCGATGAGAATGGGCTGATGCGACTCGGCAGTCTGGTCAATCAACCGGTACAAACTGGCTCGGGCTTCGCTGGCAGTGAGGGTTGTCATGATTTTCTCCGTGGAGCATGAGCGTACGCAAAAACGTACGTCAAGTCAAGCCGGCCAGACGACAGGCAGACTAACTTCTAAGTCCTCGCAATCGCCACCGCGCAATACTTCAACTCCGGAATCTTCCCAAACGGGTCCAGCGCGGCGTTAGTCAGCAAATTCGCGGCGGCCTCCCGGTAGGCGAAGGGCATGAAAACGGTGCCGTTGGGGGTGCCGTCGTCGCGGCGCAGTTGCACGCTGAGTTCGCCGCGGCGTGAGCGCAGGCGCACGGTGTCGCCGGGCTGCAGGCCGAGCCGCGCCAGCTCCGCGCCATTAACTGAAGCCGTGGCCACGGGTTCCAACGCATCCAGCACAACCGAGCGGCGCGTCATGCTGCCGGTATGCCAGTGTTCGAGTTGGCGACCGGTGATCAGCACCAACGGGTAGTCGGCATCGGGCAACTCGTCGGCGCTGATCAGCGTAGTGGGCACCAGGTGCGCGCGGCCGTCGCTGGTGTGGAAGTGTTCTTGAAACACGATCGGTTGGCCGGAGTCTTGCGCGTTCAGGCAGGGGTAGGTGACGCTGCCCTCACGCTGCAGCCGTTCCCAGGTAATGCCTCCGATGGCGGCGTGCATGGCCTGGCGCATTTCCTCGAACACAGCGCCAACGCCATGGTGCTCGCCCTCGTAGCACCAGTTCAAGCCCAGCCGTTTGGCCAACTGCTGAATGATCCACAAATCGGGCCGCGCATCACCCGGCGGCTCAATCGCCTTGCGGCCGAGCTGCACCATGCGGTCGGTGTTGCTGACGCTGCCGGTCTTCTCGGGCCAGGCGGTGGCGGGCAGCACCACGTCGGCCAACCAGGCGGTTTCGGTCATGAAGATGTCTTGCACCACCAGGTGCTGCAGCGCCTGCAGTGCGGCGCGGGCGTGGTGCAGGTCGGGGTCGCTCATGGCCGGGTTCTCACCCATGATGAGCATGCCGCGCACCTTGTGCGGGTCGCTCTCAGGTGCCAGCGCCTTGTGCATGATTTCGACCACGGTGTAGCCGGGTTTGGCGTCCAGCGGTGTGCCCCAGAACTGCTCAAACCACTGGTGCGCGGCCGCGTTGTCCACCCGCTGGTAGTTGGGGAACATCATGGGGATCAGGCCCGCATCACTGGCGCCTTGCACGTTGTTCTGGCCGCGCAAGGGGTGCAGGCCCGAACCGGGCTTGCCGATCTGGCCGCACACCATGCACAGGGCGATCAGGGCACGCGCGTTGTCAGTGCCGTGGATGTGCTGGCTGATGCCCATGCCCCAGAAGATCATGGCCGACTTGGCGCTGGCGTAGGCGCGCGCCACCTCGCGAATCGTCTCGGCCGCAATGCCACACACCGGCGCCATGGCTTCGGGACTGAAGGCTTGCACACCGTCTTGAATCGCCTCGAAGTTCGAAACCCGCCGCGTGATGAAATCCTGGTCCGCCAGGCCTTCTTCCAGCACGGTGTAGATCATGGCGTTGATCAGCGCCACATCGGTGTCGGCGCGGAACTGAAGACTGCGCCAGGCGTGGCGCGCCAAGTCGGTGCCGCGCGGGTCGGCCACCACCAGCTTGAGGCCACGCTGCACGGCGTTCTTGATCCAGGTCGCCGCCACCGGATGGTTGCTGGCCGTGTTGGAGCCAATCACCAGCACCAGCTCGGCATGTTCGACATCGGTCACCTGGTTGCTGACCGCACCGCTGCCCAGGCCTTCCAGCAGGGCCGCCACGCTGGAGGCGTGGCACAGCCGCGTGCAGTGGTCTACGTTGTTGCTGCCAAAGCCGGTGCGCACCAGTTTTTGGAACAAGTAGGCTTCTTCGTTGCTGCCTTTGGCGGAGCCAAACCCTGCCAGGGCTTTGGGGCCGTAGGCGTCGCGCAAACGCTTGAGTCCGCCCGCGGCCGCGTCCAGCGCCTCGTCCCAGGTCGCGACACGGAACACGTTGGCCCAGTCGGCTGGGTTGCGCGACACGTTCACGTCCTTGGGCACGTCGTTGCGGCGGATCAACGGTTGCGTCAGGCGGTGGGCGTGGTGCACGTAGTCGAAACCAAAGCGCCCCTTGACGCACAGGCGCCCCTGGTTGGCTGGGCCGTCGCGGCCCTGCACGCCAACGATTTTGTCGTCCTTGACTTGGTAAGTCAGCAGGCAGCCAACACCGCAGAAGGGGCAGACCGAATCGACGGTGCGCGGAGACATGGATTGCCGCGCCTCGCTCGCAATGACGGAGTTGGCCGGTTCCCGCGCGCTCAGTGCGCCAGTCGGGCAGGCCTGCACACACTCGCCGCAGGCGACGCAGGTGCTTACGCCCATGGGGTCGCCCAGGTCGAAGACGATCTGGCTGTGCGCGCCACGACTGGCGTAACCGATTACGTCGTTGACCTGCACTTCGCGGCAAGCGCGCACGCAGCGGGTGCACTGGATGCAGGCGTCCAGATTCACCGCCATGGCGGGGTGCGACAGGTCGGGGGCGGGTTGGGTGCGGGTCAGTGCGCGCAGGGCCGCTCGCGCCTGCACGCCGGAGCGCTCGGCCCAGTGGCTGAGTTCGCCGTGGTGGCCCGCCGCCATGGATCCCGGGTCGAGCCCGGGATGACAAGCTTCCTCTGCCGGGTGAGCACCTTCATTCGCGGCATGACGGGTATTTGTCATTGCGGCCCCCGAGCCGCAATCCATGCCCGGGTTGCCAACCCTCGATTGATGGCCTAGCTCGGGCAATTCCGACAGCAGCAACTCCAACACCATGTTCTGGCTTTTCAGCGCGCGTTCGCTGTGGGTTTGCACCGCCATGCCGGGTGTGACGGCACGGCAGCAACTTGGCGCCAAAGTGCGTTCGCCGGCCACCTCGACCACGCAAGCGCGGCAGTTGCCATCGGCGCGCAGGCCGTCCTTGAAACAAAGGTGGGGTATCTCCACGCCATGGCGCTGGGCCGCCTTCAGGATACTTTCACCCGGCAGAGCCTGAAGCGCCTCGCCGTTCAATTGGAAATCGATCACGCTCACGTCAGAGCCCGATCTCATGCGCAAAGTACCGCTGCACGCAGCGCAAAGGGTTGGGTGCGGCCTGGCCCAGGCCACAGATCGACGCGTCCACCATTACCGCACTCAGGTCGTTGAGGGTCGGCAGATCCCACACCGGAGCTTCCATCAGCTTGGCCGCCTTGACCGTGCCGACCCGGCACGGTGTGCACTGGCCGCAGCTCTCGTCGGCAAAAAAGCGCATCGCGTTGAGCGCTGCATCGCGGGCACGGTCGTGCTGGCTCAGCACCACCACGGCGGCTGAGCCGATGAAGCAACCATAGGGTTGCAAGGTGTCAAAGTCCAGCGGCAGGCTGGCCAGACGCGCCGGCAGGATGCCCCCCGAGGCGCCACCCGGCAGGTAGGCGTAAAGCGTATGCCCCTCGGCCATGCCGCCACAGAATTCGTCAATCAGTTCGTGCAGGGTGATGCCGGCCGGCGCCACCTTGACGCCAGGCTGCCTGACGCGCCCGCTGACGCTAAAACTGCGCAAGCCCTTGCGGCCATGGCGGCCCGCACTGGCGAACCAGGCCGGGCCTTTTTCCAGAATGTCGCGCACCCAATGCAGCGTCTCCACGTTGTGCTCCAGTGTCGGGCGGCCAAACAGCCCGACCTGCGCGATATAGGGCGGGCGCAGGCGCGGCTCGCCGCGTTTGCCTTCGATGCTTTCGATCATGGCCGACTCTTCCCCACACACATAGGCGCCCGCGCCACGGCGCAGTTCGATCTGCGGCAAGGGGCACGGCGGGTCGGCCTGCAAGGCCTGCAACTCGCGCTGCAACAGGTGCCGCAAAGCGTGGTACTCGTCTCGCAGATAGAGGTAGCAGGTCTCGGTGCCGGCCAGTTGCGCGGCGATCAACATGCCTTCCAGAAAGCGGTGCGGGTCGCGCTCCAGGTAGTAGCGGTCCTTGAAAGTGCCGGGCTCGCCCTCGTCGATGTTGACCGCCATGTAGCGCGGAGCCGGCTGCTCGCGCACGATGCGCCACTTGCGCGCCGCCGGAAAACCGGCACCACCCAGGCCGCGCAGGCCCGAGTCTTCCAAAGCCCGGAAGATGTCCTCGGGGTCTTCCTCGCTGTTGACGATGGCCGCCGCCGTGCCATACCCGTCGGCGGCGCGGTAGTCACAGTACGCTACGAAATCAGGAGCTAATTCATCACTACCAGTATGGCCTGGAGCGCTATTCAATGCCTCGATCACATTGGCTTCGGTGGCATAACCTAGGGCCTGCTGCCCCAGCAGCACAGCCGGTGCCTGCTCGCAGCGGCCGATGCACGGCGCCTCTACCACCCGCACGCCAGGGCCCACCACCGCGATCAGCCGCTCCTTGAGTGCTGGCGCCCCGGCCATGGCGCAGCTTTGGCTCTGGCACACACGCAGCGTCACCGCAGCGGGAGTCTGGTCGTCCTTGAGCACCTCAAAGTGATGGTAGAAGCTGGCCACCTCAAACACCTCCGCCATGGGCAAGCCGGTCATACTGGCCAGTGCCACCAGGTGGCGCTCAAACAAACCGCCAAAATGGTCGTTGAGCAGATGCAACTGCTCGATCAGCAAGTCGCGTCGATAACCTTCAGGCGGTCTCGCACCGACCAGGGCGTAGACCTCCAACAGCGCATCGCCGTCGGGTTGCCTCCCTTTGAGATGTGCCACGGCGCGCTGCGCGGGCGTCTCAGGCCGGACCAGGACGATGGGGATGGACTTCAAAGTAGGGGTCATGGCAAGCCGGACGCGTTGAATGATCGCCCAAGCTTACTACCGCGCAAGATGGTTTCAGGCGTCTTTTGGAACCGTCAGCAACAAGGACGGCTGGCCGAAGCCCCGCAAGGACGCGCAGCTGCCTTATTCGGGCCGCGCCACCAGGCTCGGCAACACCGCCTTGCTGGCGTCCAGCACCCGCTGTTGCCCCTGGCGTGTCGGCATTGCGCGGGCCAACACCAGGGCGCCGACCAGTTGGCTGATCACGGCCGTGGCCAGTTGCTGGCTGCCCAGTC
>JAUXWC010000011.1 GCA_030685025.1 Rhodoferax sp. | reverse complement strand
GCCTCCCGGTATTTTTAACGGTTCCCACTTTGGCCCCCGACCTCTCGAAAATCATGGCCAAATACTGCAAACATGACCCGCCCCCTGATGAGGACCGGATGGCGGCGTGAACAACAGCGGGAAACTAGGCACTGTCCAGTTTGGTCCACTCAGCGGGAAAAGACGGAAAAAACTGCCTGTGCTTAAAATTTAGGCAGTGGTGTTTCTCGAAAAAATGGGGTTTCCGGTCAGGCACTAAGTACCGGCAACTGAAGCCTTACCGTCTTCGCGCTCCGATGGGCCGAATCTGGACTCGTTCCCCTAGCCCGTTAGGGAGCGTTCACTATGGATTGTTTGGACAATTGGCGCATCCGATTCAACTACCCCAAGGAAGCACCATGAGCGCCAAGAAACTTTCCACCGTGGCTACCGACGTCATCGAGTCCTACGGCAACACCGCCAAGAACGTCATCCACGCCTACCGCGCGGGCGGCGAGCGTGTTGGCGGCCTGCTGGAGCGGGGCTGGGACCGCGCCTTGAAGGAGTCACGCTCGCAGTTGGCCACCGGTGTCGCCAAGAACGCGAACGCGGCACAACAAGCCCTGACTGGCTACTACACCAAGGGCCTGATCGTCACTTCCGACGGCGCGGAGCAAGTGGTGGACCAGATGGTCAAGCTAGCGGGTGCAGGTGTGGAACGCGTGGCGGCCAACGCCCAGATGTTTGAATACAAGACCGGCGTGACCACCCTGAACACCCTGGCGCAAGCCACCTTGCCCGGCGCCGTGGCCTTGTCCACCCTCGCCACCAAGATCGAAGTCAAGTCAGCCACCCTGGCCAACAAGATTGCCGGCGAAAAGACAAATGTGGCCATGCCCAAGCGCAAGGCTCCGGTGGCACGCAAGGCTGCGGCGGCACGCAAGCCACGCACGGCCAAGGCGGCCTGATGACCTGATGGCCTGAGCACGTGCCTGCTCGCCCGACTGCGCCAAGGCGTTGGAGGGTTGGTGGCAGGTCAAGAGCCCGCGCCCGGTGAGCAACCGGACGCGGGCTCTTTTACGTGCGGCGTGGAAGGCCCTTCCTGCGATACAGACACCCGCAAAGGTTCGCTGGCACAGGCAACGTAGGCAGGGCGCCGCAAACAAACCCGCTTCACCTCCGCACCCAGCAGTGCGATACTTGCATCTGGACCAAGAAATTACATTTCTTGACATTTCCAGCGGTAGCAGTTCATTCGCTTTGAGGAGTCAGCCATGGGAACTTATTTGAGATTGATCCAGGGCATCGCGTCGGTTGCGGTGATGGCGGGGATGATTGCCGGCTGCACCGAGACAGCGCCCAAGGTCAGCGATTCGTCGTCCAGCGCGGCACCCAGTGCCAGTGCCACCGCGACCACGGGCGCCAAGTCCGGCGGCGCGCCGACCTTTGGCAACGCATCGCCAACGGCTGGCAGCTCGACCTCCGAAAAGGCCAATGCGGCCGCCGATGCTGCGGCCTACAAGGAGATCTCGTACACCAACCGCGCCAAAAAGGGTCCGGCCCTGGTGGTGATTCCTGGCGAGATCAAGAGCGCGCACGCCACGTTCACGCAGAAGTTCACCGCCAACAACATCGCCGACTACGCCGAGCTGGAGTTGTCGCAAGCCAACTTTCCGGTTCTGGAGCGGGCCAACCTGGGCCCCTTGCTCAACGAGATCTCGCTCGCCTACAACCTGGGCAACGCCGCCAAGGCCCGCAAGACCATGCAGATTGGCAAGCTCAAGACCACCAAGTGGATCGTCAAGTTCGACATCCTCAAGGCCGAGCAGATCGCGCAGAACACCAAGGGTTTCGACGGTGGCGCCATCGGCGGCCTGATTGGCACGCTGGGTGGCAGCCGCGGCTCCTACGCTGCGGGCTCCGTGGTCGGCTCGGTCAAGACCGGCGACGCCACCGGCGTGTGGCTGATCGGCATGCGCTACAAGATCATGAATGCCAACACCACCGAGCAGGTGGCCCAAGGCTACAAGGAGCTCAAGATGGAGGTCGGGGCCACCGCCACCAGCGTGATGGGCATTTCGCAAAGCGCCAAGGGCGGTGTCGGCATGGACACCATGGTGCAGCGGCTGGTGCAAACCGCCGTGTGGGACATCGACGCCAAGTACAAGTGAGCTCCAGGGGCCGAGCGGCCGGCTGGCGCGCCCGCCGCGACGGAAGTCCCCGCGCCCCTTGTGAGGCCCGACCGGCCAGCCGCCCCGACGACCACGACCACCCGACAAGGCAGCCAATGAAATTGGCCGGCTTCGACCTGTTCCCATCCGACGACTCGACACAGTGCATGCGCTTGCGCCGCTTCCTGGTTGGTGGCGCGGCGCATGTGATGAACCTGGCCTTTGTGGTGCTGTGCTGGCGTCTGGGATTCCTGGGTGAGGACACCGTGATGGTGTACGCCGCCGTCGCGGTCTCTTTCAACCTGATCGTCTACGCGCTGCTGCGCAGTGGCGTGAACAAGCGTTTCAAGGACCCGAGCCTGACCTTCCTGCAGATGTTCGTCCCCTCGCTGTTGGGCTTGTATGTGATGTACTTCGCCGGCCCGGCGCGCGGGGCGTTTCTGTTGCTGGGGCTGGCATTGTTCTCGTTTGTGTCAACGATGGCCGAGAAACGCGCTTTTCTGGCTGCGAACAGCGTTTCTCCCACGCTTGATGGTCTGATCGATCAACCAGGGTAGGGGCCCGCGGGCCACTACCCTGGTTGCGGCGTTTGAGTTTGAGTTTGGCTTGGCGTTTGATGCGCCATGGGCTGGTGCG
>JAUXWC010000003.1 GCA_030685025.1 Rhodoferax sp. | reverse complement strand
AGCACCTGCTGCTCGCCCCAATCCAGCCAGGCCTGGTAACCGCCCGGCTGGGCTGTGCGCAGGCGCTCGAACCAGGCTCCAACGTCGCCCGCTTCGGCCAGCGGCCAATCCGTTTGCAGCGCTTCGGTGAGGTTGACCTGGTAACACTCCCCATCCGCCATGGCCTGGCGCGCGCGCTCGACTCTTTCGGCGTAGTCCGAGTAGGACCTGCCAAACACCCACTCGCCCATGCTTGGTCGCGGGGCGTCTTCGCTTGCAACAAGGGACGGGGGTGGCTGCGGCCGCGGCCCAGCATCCATGCGCTCAAACACGGCAAACCGTGCCAGGGGCCAAGCGGGGCGCGGCTTCTGTGTGACGAGTGCCGGATCAAACGCACCCGCCGCCTCGTACGCCAGTTCCCCCACACACCAGCGCCCGGCTTGTGCGTGTTCCTGAACCTGCTGCAGCAGAGCGGGCACCTCGTCGAGTCGCCAGGCCGTCAGTAGCTGCAGCGGGTTTTCGAATCGAGCTTGCCAACGCATCGATTGCGGGCTGGCGGCATCGGGGGGTGCAGAGTCGGGGAAGTCAATGAAGGCGCGCAATGCGGCGCTCCGGGCGGAATGAAACGAGCCCGCATTATCCCTTGCCTACTTGTTCCTCCCGCGGCCGCCCGAGCATGAGGACGGTCGTGTAGCGAACGACGATGTGCTTGTCCATCGCCAAGGCCTGGAAGACCTCGCGCACACGGTCTACCGCCCGTTGCCCAGGCTCCGATTTGCGCTCTGGCATGTAAGAGCGCGACAAGACCAGACACAGCAACCCCTCTTCGCTCAGCACATGATCGTGCGGCCATTGGAAGGTTTGGAATCGACCCACCCCGAAAAACCGCGGCACCAGAGCACGGTCCTCGTGCGCCAGCAATGCCGCGCGCTTCTCGCCACCGAACGGCGCAAATACCTGATCAAGTGCCAGGTGAAGCGGGTCACCAAACAAACGGTCATTCCAGATCAGTGCCACCTGCCCGGCCGGACGCAGCACACGCAAGCACTCATCGGCAATGGCGGCCTCTGTGGTGAGATGGCACTGTGACCAAAGCGCATTGACCAGCGGCGCGGGGTAGTACGGGCGCGACGCACTGCAGTCGGCCACCTTGGAGCCAAAGATCTGGCTGATGCTACCGGCCGATTGATAAAGGCTTCGCAATTGGCTTGTGGTATCGAGGGACATGGGCTAGGCCATCGCTATACTTGAAACTACCTTCGACGAACTGCGACACGGACCCTTTGTCTTGTCATCCCCCAATCAAGGACTTACCATGAGCGCCCTCACAGCCCCCATGTCGATCAAGTTAGCCAGTGACCTACGTGAGCGGCTGAATCAACTCGCCATGAACCGAAAACGAACATCTCATGCGTTGGCACGTGAGGCCATCGAGAGGTTCATTGAGAGTGAAGAGGCGCACGATCAAATGCGCCAAGAGGCACTGGCATCGTGGCAGGAATACCAGGAAACCGGGTTGCACCTCACTGGCGGTGAAGTCGGCCAGTGGTTGGCCACCTGGGGCACCACCGAAGAAAAGCCCGCGCCACCAAGTCACACATAGTGGCACGTATCGTTGTCACGCCCGGCGCCCTGCGCGACCTGGAGCGGCTGCGCCAGTTTGTGCAAACTCGCAACCCGTCGGCCGCCCGCCGCGCAGCCACGGTCATCTGGCAAGCCCTGCAGACCCTGGCCGTGACTCCCGAAGCCAACCGACCCGATCCGCAGTTGCCGCAGCATCGCGAACTGGTGATCAAGTTCGGTGCCAGTGGCTACGTCGCCCGCTACCACTACCTGCCTGGCGGCGATGTCACGGTGCTGTGCTTGAAGCATCAACGAGAGGGCGGCTATCCAGGCCAGGCAGGCGACTAAAGTGACCTGGTTGCGCTACCAGTGCTTTGACCCAAGCTGCGATACCAGAGCCACCATGCAAACCACCGTGAAACGCCGCGCATCCACCACCAGGCCCAGTCCAGCACTGCGGCCTTGCGCGGCCTCGAGTTTGCGGCTTGTCGCACGAACCATCCACAACAAATACCCCGGTGCCTGGCTGTTCGACGCCAACAACCGCCTGACCCAACGCGGCAGCGGCGCCTGCGGGTCGGTGGGCACGGTGTGCTACGAGTATGACGAGGCGGGCAATCTCCAGACCAAGACCGAAGGCGCCAAGCTCACGCGCTACGCCTATGACACCCTGAACCGCCTGGTCGAAGTCAAGAACGGCGCCGACCAGCCCATCGCCCGCTATGGCTACGACCCCCTGAGCCGGCGCCTGTGGAAAGAGCAGTACCGCGACCAGGATGGCAACGCCCTGGCCGCCCCCAGGCGAACCACCTACCTGTACGCCGATGAAGGCCTGATTGCCGAGGCCAGCCAGGCCATCACCCTGAGCGCCGATGGCAGCGTCAGTGCAAGCGCGGCGCCGCTCATCAGCACCCAGTACGGGCCACGCCCGGATTTTTGTGGACGGTAAATGGCTTCAAACACACGCGTCAATGCCACCGCTGCACCCCATGACCACCCTCTGCCCCAAGTGCCGCCACCTCCGGCAAGCCACCGAAACCGCCCCCGCCTGGCAATGCCCGGCTTGTGGTGTGGCCTATGCCAAGGCCGCTGATGCTGCGCGTGCGCCAGCGTTGTCGATGACGGCTCAGCGAGCCATCAGCACGCAAGCGCAACCGGGCCTGCCCTGGGGCAAGCTGCTTTTTGTGGCCGTGCTTCTGTGGGGTGCCTGGGCGGGGCACCGAGCCTATAAGAACCGTGAACCGGGCGGCGCCGTCAGCAGCCTGGTTTCCACTTTCAGTGCCGCGCCCAACGTCGAGCAATTGGCCACGCTGGGGGCCAGTGCGCAAGCGGGCGATGTGCTGCTGTACAGCGCGCCGTGGTGCCCCTACTGCACGTCGGCCAAGGGCTGGATGGGGCAGTACGGCTTCAAGTACGAGGAATGCGATATCCAGGCCCGCACCGATTGCGCTGATCAGCTCAAGGCCTTGGGCAGCGACGGCGTGCCCTATCTGATCGTCAAGGGCCACCACATGAAGCGCGGCTTTGATTCCAATGAGTTCATCGCGGCGTTGCAAAAAAAGCCGGGCTGATCAGGCGTATACACCCTAAACACCATGTCGATTGACGAACTCCTGTCGCAACCCGAGGGCAAGACGATTGAGTTCAAGCGCGACCTCTCCAGCCCCAAACCCATGAACAACTCCACAGAAAACGGAGGCCCAGAAAAAGGATGAAGGGGCCAAAGGAAATGCGGGCCAAGATCTGAGGTTTTTGGCGTCGCCCTGATCGGCTCCGGATGGCGGGATACGTGCCGTCGGCCTTGAATGAGCCCGCATTATCCCTTGCCTACTGGCTCGCCCTGCGGCCGACCCAGCATGAGGACCGTGGTGTAACGAACGACGATCTGCTTACCCGTGGCCAAAGCCTGGGAGATCTCGCGCACACGGTCTGCCGCCCGTTGCCCAGGCTCCGATTTGCGCTCTGGCATGTAAGAGCGCGAGAAGACCAGGCACAGCAAGCCGTCCTGGCTCAGCACATGTTCGTGCGGCCAATGAAAGGTTTGGAATCGACCCGCCCCGAAAAACCGAGGAACCAGAGCACGGTCCTCGTGCGCCAGCAATGCCGCGCGCTTTTCGCCACCGAACTCGGCAAAAACACCGTCCAGTGCCACGTGCAAGGGATCACTGAACAAGCGGTCATTCCAGACCAGGGCCACCTGCCCGGCCGGACGCAGCACGCGCAAGCACTCCGAGCGCGCCCGCTCGATCTCAAACCAGTGGAAGGCCTGGGCCGCGGTGATCAAGTCCACCGAACCGGCCTCCAGCGGCATGGCCTCGGCGCATCCCTCCACGCTGAGGTAGTTTGGCGTGGCCTGCAGCGCGTGGTCGCAGGCGCCGCGCATGGCCGCATTGGGCTCCACGGCAATCACGCGAGCACCAGTCTGCAATAGGCCGCGCGTCAGCAATCCTGTGCCGGCACCGACATCGGCAACGGTGGTCGCGGCACTCAGCCCACATTGCGACCGCAGCAGCTCGAACAAGGGCACCGGGTAGTCCGGTCGCGACGCACGGTAGTCGGCCACCTTCGCGCCAAAGATCTGGTCCACGCCACCTATTGGTTCGTAGAGGCTGTGCAACTGGGTTCCGGTATCTTGGGACATGGGCTACCGTTTCAAAAAAAGGGGGTGGCGACGCAAAGGGCTTCTGACAAAGCCCACGGCCGCAAGCATCGGACAAACGCTCAGGCTCCAGAACCTCAAGGCAAGCCACGTTGCACAGCGACACCGTCCAGACCGAACACCGCCGGATGCTGCCGGCCATACCAGCCCTTGACCTCACCATGGTCGAGCGCCAAGAAGTGCCGAATACCCGGCACCAGCGGAAAAGCCAGTGTCACCAGCAATAGGCTCAGGCCAAACCCGGTGTAGACCGCGCTGACCTCCATCATGCCCAGCGCCACCCCCGCGATCGCCGGGCCCAACATCGCGGCCAGTTGCATAACCATGATGTTGACGGACGCGAAACGTGCCCGGAAGTGGTCCGGCACCGCCAGCGCGCGGTGGGTCTGCCCGACCAATTGGCTGACCGACATCGAAAAACCAGCAATGCCGAAACCCAGCACCAACACCCAGCCCTGGGTGCCCAGCGCCACGCCGGTGATGGCCACGGCCGACACCACGATAGCCGCCATGCAGGCGCGAAAGCGCCCCAACCAGAAGATGACCCTCGGCGCACCCCAAAAAGCGCCCAACAACATGCCCAGGCCCAATGCGGCTTCGATCGCACCCAGCCAGTTGGCGCCCAGGCTCAAGGAATGCACCTTGACGGGTAGCAACATGCCAATGGCTGGAAACAGAAACAACATGGTGACGAAGGCGTAGATGGTCCAGTTGCGGTCAATCGGAATCCGCCACTTGGCGCGCAAACCTGCGCGTACCTCCTCGCTCCAGTGCGCCCGCGCCACCCCAGAGGTGTGCGCAATGGCCGGGATGGCAAACGCCGACAAGGCAGCCACGGTCAGCATGGCGCTGTAGACCCACAACCCATGTGACACGCTGCCCAGGGCCACCACCGCCCCACCCATCACCGGCCCCATCAACCGACCCAAAGACTGCGCACTCTTTTGCAGCCCCAGCGCGTCCGCCAGGCGATCGGCAGGCACCAAATCCGCGGCAATGCTGGACACTGCGGGCATCACCACGGCAAAGGCAATCACGTCGACCGCGTAGATGGCGATGATCAGCTCGATGCGGTACACGCCCATGCTGGCCATCAGGGCCAGGCCCACTGCCGTGATGACGGCGCCCAACAAACCCCAAGCCATCAGACGCGACTTGGCATGGCGGTCACCCAAGGCGGACATCAAGGGCAGCGCAATCAGCATCGTCAACGCGGCGGCAATACCAAAGGCCGACAGGTGCGCCGCGCCCCCCTTGGTCACGATCCACCAACTGACCGCCACATTGCCCGCGCTCAGCGCCAACACCGCCAGCGCGTCACACAGCAGCAAGAACGGAAAGGCCGAGCCCAAGCCCTGCCATTTGTTACTGAAAGAGGCGTGCACGGGGACGATCCTCAGCGTTTACGACTCGCTCGACTTCTTGGGCAGCGCGTCGCCGAGCTCGACCCTCGGCACGTGCGTGTCGTAGTAGACATGCGCCTGAGGCTCCCGATCCAGTTTGTCTCCTGTCTTGGCCATCAATGACTCAGCGCAGGGGCCAAACCAAGCCGGGTGGCTGCGGCCTGGAGGCGTTTGTCGAAGGTCCACACCTGTGTGCCAGCGCTAAGCCGTGCCGCCGCCAGCAGATGCGCATCGACATAGCCTATGCCCACACCATACAGTGCATGGGTGCTGATGAAGCCCAACACCTCGGCGTCAGTGGCCATGGTCACGACGGGCAGGTTCCGCAGGGCCTCCAGCACGGCATCACGCTGCGTGAGCTTGCCCAGGGCCAGCTCTCCCACCACAAACGGGTGCGACAACACCTGCCCATGATTGAGCCACCGCACCAGGTCTTTGTTTCCTCGCTGAAGGTGATCGACCCAAACCGAGGTGTCGACCAGAATCATGGTTGCGCCCTGCGCCGAGGCGTGACTTCGAGGTCAGGCTCGGTGCCACCCAGCAAGGCCAGGCGTCGAGCGCTTTCACGCTCGATCAGCGCTTTGAGAGCTTCGCGCACCAAGGCGGACTTCTCCTTCAGGCCGGTGATGAGTTGGGCTTGAGCCAGCAGTTGATCGTCAAGGGCAAGCGTCGTTCGCATCCGGAGCCTCCAGTCTTCGCAGTCAAGTAGGCACCGATACTAGCATCACTCAGTGTCGCTTTTGGTGCCAACGAACGATTCCCGAGCAAGTCGAACACGCGCTCCGCAGCCGCGCCGGAAGATCACAGCGGGAGGAGGCGGAACAAACCCATGCGTGTCGTTGTTGACGATGATCGAGATGTTGTCAAAAGGGAAACCGGTGTAATATGCCACTGTCATATCAATCGGGAGCCAGCCATGTCCATCACTGCAAAACTATTCATGAGTGGGCGCAGCCAGGCCATTCGTTTGCCCGCCAAGCTGCGTATCGACGCCAAGGAAGTCCGCATCGAACAAATC
>JAUXWC010000338.1 GCA_030685025.1 Rhodoferax sp. | reverse complement strand
GCCATCGCCCACAAGATCGGGCAGCGGCCACTCTGGCGCCGGCCGCGCCACCCAACAAACCGCCCTGACGGGTTGGGACGCGACCATGCTGGAGCCGGTGCAAACGGCGCTGGCGCGTTTCATGGGGCCTATGGCCAAGGTGTTGGTGCGCCAGGCCGCCAAGAAGTGCCTTGACCTGCCCGGCCTGATAACCCTGCTCACCCAGGACATTGCCAGCCCTGAAGATCGGTCCAAGTTTTTGGCGCTGATGCAGCGCCATGCCAGCACTGGCACGCTGGGTTCCACCGCGCACGTGACACGCGAGACGGGCGCCAGCGGCGCCACCATGGAGCGGCAAGTGCTGAGCCCCGCCTTGATTGAACGCGCCAACCTGGTGATGGCCAAACACATGGGCCCGATCGCCAAGATCATCGTCAAGAAGGCCGCCGCCAAGGCCACCTCCCCCACTCAGTTCGTGGCGCTGCTGGCGCAGGAAATGCCCGACGGGCCACAGCGCGCGCAGTTGATTACCGAGTTCCAAATCTGAACCATGCCCGCCAACCCCACCTTCCATCGGCATGACTTGGTGCGCATTGCCACCGAGGCGATGAGGGAACGCGGGCTGGAGCCCGAATTCCCGGACCGCGTGGTGCGGCAGCTCGACGCCATCGACGGACCCGGCCAGGACGACGACCCCCGCGTGCGCGACCTCACGGCGCTGCCGTGGTGCTCGATCGACAACGACGACTCGCGCGACCTCGACCAGCTCACCGCCTGCGGGGCGATGAGCGCCGGCGTGGTGAAGATCTTTGTGGCCGTGGCCGATGTGGATGCCCTGGTCAGGAAGGACAGCCCAATCGACACGCACGCGCGCACCAACACCACCTCGGTCTACACCTCGGCGCGGGTGTTCCCGCTGCTGCCCGAGCGGCTGAGCACCGACCTGACCTCGCTCAATGCGCATCAGGACCGGCTGGCCATCGTGACCGAGATGATCGTCGATGCCGAAGGCGCGGTGATCGACTCCACCGTGCACCGCGCCAAGGTCCGCAACCAGGCCAAGCTGGCCTATGACGCGGTGGCGGCCTGGATCGATGGCGAGGGCGCCCTGCCCGAGGCAGCACGTGCCGTGCCGGGCATGGACGAGCAGTTGCGCGCGCAGGACGCGGTAGCGCAGCGCATGCGCGCCTTGCGCCGGGCACAGGGCTCGCTGGACCTGGAGACCTTTCAGCCGCGCGCCATCTTCGACGGCGACCGGGTGGTGGACATCCGCCAGCAGGTGCAAAACCGCGCCCGCCAGTTGATAGAAGAATTCATGATCGCCACCAACACCTGCACGGCGCACTTCCTGG
The DNA here is from genome assembly GCA_030685025.1 of Rhodoferax sp. Taxonomy (GTDB): domain Bacteria; phylum Pseudomonadota; class Gammaproteobacteria; order Burkholderiales; family Burkholderiaceae_C; genus Rhodoferax_D. The sequence goes on along the minus strand of JAUXWC010000338.1, from coordinate 3,124 downwards.
CGCAGCACGGCGGCAGTTCCCTGCGCCGGGTGGTGCGCTCACCCGAGCGCTGGCTGCGCATCGTGGATGTGGCCCGCAAGTACGGCGAAGCGCTGCCCAAGGAGCCCGACTCGCGCGCCCTGGAGGGTTTTCTGGCGCGCCAGCGCAAGGCCGACCCGCTGCGTTTTCCCGACCTGTCACTGGTCATCGTCAAGTTGATGGGCTCGGGCGAATACGTGGTGGAGCGGCCCCAGGCGGAGCCGGTCGGGCACTTTGGCCTGGCGGTGCGCGACTACACCCACTCGACCGCGCCCAATCGCCGTTACCCCGATCTGGTGACCCTGCGCATGGTCAAGGCCCTGTTACGCGGCGAGCGTGCACCTTACAGTGGCGCCGAGCTGGAGCACCTGGCCGAACACTGCACCCGGCAGGAAGACGCGGCACAGAAGGTGGAGCGCAGCGTGCGTAAATCCGAAGCGGCGCTGTACCTACAGAGTTTTGTGGGTCAGAGCTTCGACGCCATCGTCACCGGCCGCACCGACAGCGCAACCTGGGTACGCGTCTTCACGCCCCCGGCCGAAGGCCTGCTGCAGGCTGGCGAGTTCGACCTGGAGGTGGGCCGCAAGATCCACGTCAAGCTGCTCAGCACCGATGTGGAGCACGGTTTTATTGACTTTGAGCAAGTGCTGGTGCCACCGCGAGGCAATTGATTCCTGAAAAAAAAGGCCGTTGGGTGGTCATTCCTAGCGGCCTTTATACAGGGCTATGGTGGTGGACGGTTGACTGTCTCAGCCCCAAATTTCTGCGCCAAACAGCAATGGAGAGTAATGGTGCGGGCTGTTGCGAATACTGCATCAGATCTACGTGATCGAAGATGCAATTCGGTAGCCCATCGCCTTGTAACCGCGCTGCCGCTTGTCCCACATCCGCAGCAGTGCCGGGTGTCCGGTATCCACAAAATCCACAATTCGCACATCAGTCTTGGTAGCGTGTTCACGATGCAGGCGGCCGGCGTACTGTTGCAGCGTGCCCTTCCACGACACCGGCATCGCCAGCACCAAGGTGTCGAGCGGTGGGTGGTCAAAGCCTTCGCCGACCAGCTTTCCGGTTGCCAATAGGATGCGGGGCGCATCGGGTGGTAGCGACTCCATTTCCGAGATGACCGTGGCGCGCAGTTTTTTTGATACCCGTCCATGCAGCACGAAGGGTGTTGGAACCTTGTCCGTCAAACCAGCCAAAATGGCATCCAAATGTTCCGTGCGCTCGGTCAACACCAGCACTTTGCGACCTTGATCGAACGCCACCTTGATCTCGTGGCAAATGGCCGCTGTGCGGTCATGATCGGTGACGAGGTGGCGGAACACATCCTGAATTCCAGCATCGCTGGAAACTTCAATTTTCTTGAAGATGGAATGCGGAACTACTTCCAGATCATGTGGCGCCGACTCGGCACTGGTCGCCTTGTGCCGGATCGGCCCACATTGCATGAAGATGATGGGTTGCTGTCCGTCGCGCCGGATGGGCGTCGCGGTCAGGCCCAATACATATTTGGCCTTGGTACTTTTCAAAATCGCCTCAAACGAAGCCGCACCGTAACTACTCAGCACCCAATGAAGCCCAATTGGTGTTTGCTATGAAATAGTGAGCGACAATCGGTCTTGATGCAAAACCTACCAGACCTCAAACAACTCAGCCACGCGCAGAAGGATGAGTTGATCAGGATGCTGTGGCCCTTGCAACAACAAGTGCAAGACCTCACGGCGCAAATGGTGGTGATGCAGAACAGCATCAAGCAGCTCGAAGGTCGATTGGCACTCAACAGCAAAAACTCCAGCAAGCCACCATCAAGCGATGGCTTGCACAAACCCGCACCGAAATCCTTGCGGGTTGCCGGCGAGAGGCCAACCGGCGGACAAAAAGGTCACCCCGGCAGCACCTTGAGCCAAGCCACTGAGCCCGACAGAATAGTTGTTCACAACGTACCAGACCAGTGCCAGGCATGCCATCTGGAATTGCCCTTTGGCTATGTGAGCGAAACACGTCAGGTCTTTGATTTGCCGGTACTGCAATTTGAGGTTACCGAGCATCACGCCATGCAAGCCATCTGTAGCTGCGGGCATGTGCATACAGCAGAGTTCCCCGCCGGTGTGAACGCGACTGTGCAATATGGCCCGCGCGCGCAAGCTGCCATGGTGCACCTCAATCAAAACCATGCCGTCTCAGTGCAACGCACCGCCGCGCTGATGAAAGACTTCTTTGACCTGCCGGTGAGCCAGGCAACGGTCCTCAAGGCAACCCAGGCTGGGGCAAACATTTTGCAGCCCACTGTGCAAGACATCGGCCAAGGCGTTGTCAGATCAGCCGTGGCACATGCCGATGAGAGCGGCCTGCGGGTTGCCAAGAAGTTGCACTGGCTGCATGTATTGGCCACCGACACACTGACATGGATGGGTTGCCACCCCAAGCGTGGCGGCGAAGCGTTTGAATCTATGGCCCTGCTGAAGCAATTCAAGGGTGTCTTGGTGCATGACGGCTGGATGCCCTACAAGGCCTTGGATTGCCAACACGCGCTGTGCAACCAGCACCACTTGCGCGAGCTGACCTACCTATTGGAGGAACTTGACCAAGCTTGGGCAGGCGACATGATGGAGCTGCTCACGCATGCCAACCACTTCGACAACCTCAACTGCGCTGACGGAAAATCGCCGCGCTACGACAGCCAGAAGTATCAAGGCGAAGTGCGCGATCTGCGCGCCCTATACGATGCGATTCTGGCGCAAGCACAGGCAGCAAACCCCATCGCGCCCTCTACTGGCAAACGCGGCAGGCCCAAGCAGAGCAAGGCCACCAATCTGATTGGCCGACTGAGCGATTACACAGACGATGTTTGGCGCTTCATGACCCAGCCCGATGTGCCGTTTACCAACAACGTGGCCGAACAAACGGTGCGCATGCCCAAGGTGAAACAAAAAGTCTCCGGTTGCTTTCGTACGCTCCCAGGGGCGCAGAACTACTGCGTCATCCGATCCTATTGCGCGACCATGCACAAGCAAGGGGCCAATATCTTCGAGTCCCTCGTCGCTGCCTTTAAGGGCGCACCGCCTCAGCCCAGCTTCGGCTGAAATCAGTACGGTTGCCTAAAATC
>JAUXWC010000329.1 GCA_030685025.1 Rhodoferax sp. | reverse complement strand
TGCCCAAGACCATTGGTGCGGCGGTGGGCGAGATGCAGAACTCCGCCAACATGAGTTTCGCCCTGTGCCCGCTGTTGAGCGACGGCGCGATCGAGGCGCTGATGACGGCCGGCTCCGATGAACTCAAGGCGATCTACCTGGAAAAGCTGGTCAGCGGGCAGTGGACTGGCACCATGAACCTGACCGAGCCACAAGCCGGCTCGGACTTGGGCGTGGTGCGCAGCCGTGCCGAGCCACAGCCCGATGGCAGCTACAAAATCTCGGGCACCAAGATTTTCATCACCTGGGGCGAACACGATCTGACCGACAACATCGTGCACCTGGTGCTGGCGCGCGTGTCGGGTGCGCCAGAAGGCGTCAAAGGCATCAGCTTGTTCGTGGTGCCGAAATTTCTGGTGAACAAAGACGGCTCGCTGGGCGCGCGCAACGACGTGCACTGCGTCAGCATTGAGCACAAGCTGGGCATCAAGGCCAGCCCGACTGCTGTCCTGCAGTTCGGTGACCATGGAGGCGCCGTGGGTTACCTGGTGGGCCAGGAGAATCGCGGCCTGGAGTACATGTTCATCATGATGAACGCCGCCCGTTTTGGTGTGGGTGTCCAGGGCATCGCGATTGCCGAGCGGGCCTACCAAAAGGCCGTGAACTTCGCACGCGAGCGTGTGCAGAGCCGACCGGTTGACGGCTCCATGCCGGGCAGCGCGCCCATCATTCACCACCCCGATGTCAAGCGCATGCTGATGACCATGCGCGCCACCGTGCAGGGCTGTCGCAGCATGGCGCTGGTGGCTGCTGCGGCTTTTGATGCCGCCCACCACCACCCGGATCCGGAAGTGCGCAAGCCGAACCAGGCGTTCTATGAATTCATGGTGCCGCTGATCAAGGGCTACAGCACCGAGATGAGCCTGGAAGTGACCTCACTCGGTGTGCAGGTGCACGGCGGCATGGGCTTCATCGAGGAGACCGGTGCGGCGCAGTACTACCGCGACGCCAGGATTTTGACCATCTACGAGGGCACCACCGCGATTCAGGCCAACGATCTGGTCGGACGCAAGACCGCGCGCGACGGCGGCCAGACTGCCAAGGCCATTGCGGCCCAGATCGAGCGTACGCAAGGCGAGCTCCTGGCAATGGGCAGTGATGACGCGCAGGCCGTAGCCAAGCGCCTGAAGGCCGCACGTGAGGCGTTCTTGCAGGTGGTGGAGTTCGTGGTGACGCAATCCAAGATCAAGCCCAACGCCGTGTTCGCCGGTAGCGTGCCGTATCTGATGCTGGCCGGCAACTTGATGGCGGGCTGGCAATTGGCGCGCGCGCTGCTGGCGGCCCAAACACAGATTGCCCTGGGCAGGGAGGTGGCCTTCATGCAAGCCAAGATCGTGACGGCGCGTTTCTACGCCGACCACATGCTGACCAAGGTACCTGGCATGCGTGACGCGGTGCTCGAAGGTAGCGACAGTGTGACCGCGCTGGCTCTCGATTCGTTTTGATTTGCTATCAGGTCGATAGCGTCTGATGTCCATGATGCATGGGCTGATGCGTTGTTGTGCCCACAAATCCCGCAATAATCGGGGACTCCATGTCGCACTTGCCCGCCCCTTTGAACACTTTGCCCTTTCCTGTGATCGGCGCGCCGCTGTTCATCATCAGCAACCCCAAACTGGTGATCGCCCAGTGCATCGCCGGTGTGGTCGGCGCCATGCCAGCGCTCAACGCGCGCCCGGCCGAGCTGCTGGAAGAATGGCTCAAGGAAATCACCGAGACTCTGGTTGCCTACAACGCCGCCCATCCCGAGCGACCGGCCGCGCCCTTTGCGATCAACCAGATCGTGCACAAGAGCAACGATCGGCTGGAGCACGACATGGCGCTGTGTGTGAAGTACAAGGTGCCGATCATCATCACGTCCCTGGGCGCGCGCGAGGACATCAATGCGGCGGCCCATTCCTATGGCGGCGTCGTCTTGCATGACGTCATCAACAACAAGCACGCGCGCAAGGCCATCGAGAAGGGCGCTGACGGATTGATTGCCGTGGCGGCCGGAGCCGGGGGCCACGCTGGTGTCAAGAGTCCGTTTGCGCTGGTGCAGGAAATCCGTCAGTGGTTTGATGGCCCGGTGGCGCTCAGCGGCGCCATTTCAACCGGCGATGCGGTGCTGGCGGCCCAGGCCATGGGCGCGGACTTTGCCTACATCGGATCGGCCTTCATCGCCACCGAGGAAGCCCGCGCCTCGGACGCCTACAAGCAGGCGATCGTGGAGGGCAACTCGGACGACATCGTCTACAGCAACCTGTTCACCGGTGTACATGGCAACTACCTGGCACCGAGCATTCGCAACGCCGGCTTGGACCCGGAGAAGCTGCCGGTCAGCGACCCCAGCCAGATGGACTTTGGCGGCAACAGAGCCAAGGCCTGGAAAGACATCTGGGGCTGCGGCCAGGGCATCGGCGCGGTGACCGCCGTTCAAAGCACGGCCGACTACGTGGCCCAGCTAAAAACCGAGTACGCCGCGGCCCGGGCGCGCGTGCAGGCCCGCGCCTACGCGTAGGGCCGTCTCGTCTTCGTCGTCAGCCTGGTTATCTTGGGGCGCGCCAACGCGGGACTTGACACTGGCGTTTCATGCTTTCGGCGCGTCGGTGGAGGGTTTAAAGATGCCGGAGCAGGCCTGTTGCGCCTGCGCGTCGGCGGCGAGTTTGCCACAGACGCCATCAAGTTGCAGGGTCAGCTTCTTGAGTGTGGTGGCGTGTTTGCCTTGTTGATTCCAGGCGATCAGGCGTTTGCCCATCTTTTCCAGGCCACGGCGGTTGCGCTCGTAGAACGTCTCGGGTACTGCTTCCAGTTCGGCGATCACGCTGGCGGCGGCCTTCTCGATGCGCTCGCTGTCCTCGGGTGTGAGGTCGATCACTTTGCCGACATAGCCGGTGCCCCATTGCAGGCGCGTGGCCGGACCGGTCGAATCGGCGTAGGCCTGTTCGGCCCACTTCAGGGAGCCGGCCTTGTCGCCGCGTTGCTTGGCGTTTTGGGCCAGTCCCAGCATGTGGTAGTAGGGAGAAATGGCCTTGGGTAACTCGGCCTTGAGCAGTGTGTCGGATTCGTCCAGCAGACCGACTTCCGTGAGCAGGTCCGCCGCGGAGGGGATCACCGCCTGGCGCTCATAGGTATTGGTGGTGGACTTGTCGGCGACGCTGGCCGCCTGGCGTGCCTGCGCGATCAACTCGGCGGACAGCGGCGGCTTTTGGCCCTTGCCCTGATCAAGCTTGGCCAGTGCCACCTTGCCTTGCACGGCAGAGAGGCGGTCGGCCCGTGACAGGCTGACGTCGGCATTGAGCGTATCGAGGGCCTTGTTCCAGCTTGCCAGCAACTGGGCCCGCTCGGGACTCGCCGCAGCCGTGATGGCGGGAACGATGTCGCCGCCGTAGTACACCAGCAGATCGGCGTTTTGACGTGCCAGGGCTGGATCGCTCAGCGTCTGGTGAACCCGTGCCAGCGCAGTGGTCTTGTCGGCGATACCTGCCTTCAATTGTGCGCCAGCGGCGATGGCTTTGAGGGCGAGACGCGCGGCAGGTTGCGCGTACTCGCTAGGGCAGTTTCGCGCCAGCTTGTCGAGCGTCACGGCGAGTTCGGCTTTGGGCAGCAGTTGCGCTTCGTCGGTATCCCACGAGTAGTAGGCCAGCATGCGCCAGGCGTCGGCCGACATCTTGGTGGCGGCGCCAGCGGGTCCCTGGCCGAGGGCCATCGCCAGCGATTCCTTGACCGTGCTGTTGGCCCCAAGACCGAGCGACAGGACTTCCATGTACTGACTGGAATCCACCTCGCCGGGCAGGCGGGTCAGTTCCGTGCCGTCGGGCTTGAACAGGATCATGGTCGGGTAGCCACGCACCTTGAACTGTGCCGCGAGCTTCTGGGCGCCCTGGGTGTCACCATCCAGATAAACCGGCACGAAGAAGCTGCTTCGGTCGATGAAGTCCTGCCGGTTGAACACCGTGGCCTTGATCTGGTTGCACGGCGGGCACCAGATCGCGCCCCAGTACAGGAACACCGGCTTGTTGGCGGCCTTGGCTTGGGCGAAGATGGCGTCGATGTTGGCGTCGACCGGTTTGACCCAGTCGATCATGGTCTTGTGGACCGGCGCCGCCTTGGGAGCCGTCGCGGCTGGCTCCGGCGCCTTCGAGCACGCCAGCAGCAACAGGGGCAGGGCGGCAAGGGCTGCGAATCTCTTCATGGGTTTCTCCTATTCAGTTGGGGTCAGAGCACGTCGCTTCGCGAGTGGTCTGACCCGCAAGGTCTTAAGGATGCCGGCAGGGCGCGAAGATGTCGAGCTCCGGTCGGTAGAGCGTGGTGTGCACATCCAGCAGGCCGAGCACCGAGTGGAAGTAGTGGTCGTGGCTGATGGCCTCATCGGTCCGGCTCTTCAGGCACTCGGTGCTGAGTGAGCGGCGAGTTTCAATCTCAGGTGACAACCAGTTGATCCAGGGCACGCGTTTTTGCACGTCCGGTGCAATCGCATAGGGCATGCCGTGCAGGTACAGATTGTTTTCGCCCAGCGATTCGCCGTGGTCCGATACATACATCATGGCCGTGGCGTGGCTCTTGTGGCGCTCCTTGAGCCACTTGATGACCGAGGTCAGGAAGAAATCGGTGTACGCGATGCTGTTGTCATAGGCGTTGATGATTTGCGCCTGGCTGCATTGCTGCAGCGCTTTGTCCGTGCACTCCGGCAGGAAGCGCTTGAAGCCGGGCGGTGAGCGCTTGGAGTAGGCCGGTCCGTGGCTGCCCATTTGGTGCATCACGATCACAACGCCGCGCGCGCGCCGCTCCGCACTGAGTGCCTCGATCCGCTGTTCGAGATCCTGGAGCATGATTTCGTCGTAACACTCGCCACCCTGACACAGGCCGCTGACCCGCTGCGAACTGGTGATGACGGAGGGAATGCGGTCGCAAGTGCCTTTGCAGCCGGACTGGTTGTCGACCCACAGCACCGCCAGCCCCGCTTGTTGCAGGGCATCAAGCAGGTTCTCCTGGTTGAAGCTGCGCTGCTCGAATGCTTCGCGACCCAATGGCGAGAACATGCATGGCACCGAAGCCGCAGTGCTGGTGCCACATGACCAGGCGTTGCGGTGGCTGGTGATGGCTTCGCCGGCCAGGCCCGGTGTGGTGGCGCGCGCGTAACCATTGATGCTGAAGTTGGCGCTACGCGCCGTCTCGCCCAGCACCAGAATCAGCAGCGGCGGTTGGCCCTGGCGGGCATAGCTGGCACCGAGCTTGACATCCGCGGCGATCGGTTGCGGCGGTGTCGCACCCCGCTCAACTGGTTTGAAGGCCAGGTACGTAGCGGCATAAAACGAGTTCAAGGGGTTGATCAGGTAGCGCAGTTGGGTGTGGTTGCGCATCAGTGACGAGAAGTCCTGAAACACCAGCAAGGCCACCAGCAAGGTCAAGGTGACGCCGCCACTTGCGGCCCCCAGGTTGCCCAAGAGTGACCGGGCGACACCCAGGTGACGCACCCGGACCTTCCAGAGCCAGATTGCTGGGACCACCGCCACAACCAGCACGGCGACCACAAGTTGCCAGGTGATCAGATCCTTGACCTCTTGGGGATGGGTTTGCAGCACGTTGACCATCATGGTGGGGTCAATCACGATTCCGTAGCTGAGCATGAAATAGCCGCCCACGGCGGTGGTCAACAGGCCAAGGGTGAGGGCTGGCTTAAGGGTCCATCGCCAACACGCCAGCGTGAGCACACTGAATGTGCAGGCGAACACCATGGCGGCGAAGGCCAGGCTGAACCACAGACCGCGTTGATTGTCCAGTTCAGGCAACCGAGATAGCGCGAGCCACAGGGGCAGATTGCCGATGCTGGCAATCCACAGACTCACCAGCGCAACCGTCAGAAGGGGATGCACCGCCTTGTGGGCGGTGGGGCGGAAAAAGAAAGACGACTGAGCGAACTCAGTGATCCGAAATAGCTTCAACGACATTGTCCAGAATTGTCGCCGATTGCCTTGGCGCTCGCAGTCGGTTCATTCTCGGAGCTTGGACTCGCCGACAGGGCCGGACGCGGCCCCATCAGGTGGGCCAGGTCGAGCCGTGCTCGGGCACCAGGGCGCGCCAGCCCAGTTCGTGTTTGATGCGCTTGCGCAACTCATCGGCGGGACCCAGATCACCGTGCACCACATAGACCTGGTCGGGCGCCTTTGGCATCGTGCGCAACCACGCGAGGAGCTGGTTCGCGTCGGCGTGGGCCGAGGCGGACTGCAACTGAATTACTTGCGCGTTGACGGCCACGTCCCGGCCGTGAATGCGCACGCTGCGCGCCCCGCCGGCCAGTGTTGCGCCGCGCGTCCCCGGGGCCTGAAAGCCGGTCAGAATGATCATGTTCCGATGATTGCCGGCGTGATGGGCCAAGTGGTGCAATACGCGACCGCCAGTGGCCATGCCGCTGGCGGCCAGAATCACCATCGGGCCGTGGCGGCTGGCCAGGGCTTTTGACTCATCGGTGCTGTTGACCATGGTGGCGCTGTGGGTCAGCGCCCGTGTTTCACGCGCGCTGAGGCGATGCTCGCCTTGATGCTGCTCAAACAGATGGGTCGAGTGCACGGCCATCGGACTGTCGAGAAAGACCGGCAGCGTCTTTGGCAGCACGCCGCCCAGCTTGAGTTGCGCGATCGCATGCAGAAGCGCCTGGGCTCGTCCGACGGCGAACACGGGAATCACCGCCACGCCACCGCGCTTGGCCAATCGCTGCAGCGCGGGGCCAAGTTCCGCCTGCACATCCTCCTTGGGGTGTTCGCGGTCGCCGTAGGTGGACTCGATCAGCACCGTGTCGGCACCCGGCGCAGCATCGGGCGGGTTCATGATGGTGTCGTCCGGTCGGCCCAGGTCCCCCGAGAACAGGATGCGCCGTCCGGCCACTTCGAGTAGCAGGCTGGCGGCGCCCAGAATATGCCCTGCCGAGGAAAACGTGGCTCGCCAACCGGTGATGGGCGAAAACGTCTTGCCCATCGGCACGGGCTTGAGCAGGGGCAGGCAGTCCAGTGCATCCTGCCGTGTGTACAAAGGCATCGCGGGCGAGTGCTTGGAATAGCCGTGGCGATTGGCAAAGGCAGCATCCTCTTCCTGGATGTGGCCACTGTCAGGCAGCAAAATCCGGCACAGGTCGCGCGTCGCGGGTGTGGCGTAAACGTGCTTCTCGAAACCCTCTTTGGCCAGCAGTGGCAGGTAGCCACTGTGGTCCAGGTGTGCATGCGTCAGCAACACCGCATCGATTTCATCGGGCGCCACCGGCAACGGTGTCCAGTTGCGCAAGCGAAGCAGCTTGTAGCCCTGAAACATGCCGCAGTCGACCAACAAACAGTGGCCGTCGTGGCGAACCAGGTATTTGGAGCCGGTGACGGTATTGGCACCGCCCAGGAAGGTGATGGTGACACTCATGGCATGCGGTCTGGTTGGAGTCAGTTGGCCGGGGCAGTGCATGCATTCTGCAACAAAAAAAGGCCGCCACGGGCCTGAGGCGCCGGGCGGCTTGGACGCGGTGGACCGCCGTTAGCTAAAGAAACTCTTCAAGCGGTCGGTCCAACTGTCGCCGCTGGGAGAATGCTTGCTGCCGCCCTTGCGCAGGGATTCGTCGAGTTCGCGCAGCAGCTTGCGCTGGTGTTCGCTCAGCTTGACCGGTGTCTCGACCAGAATGTGGCAGTACAGATCGCCGGGGTAGCTGGAGCGTACGCCCTTGATGCCCTTGCCGCGCAAACGGAACTGCTTGCCGGTCTGGGTGCCTTCCGGGATGTCGATGGCTGCCTTGCCCGCCAGGGTCGGCACGTCGATCTCGCCACCCAGCGAGGCCGTGACGATGCTGATCGGCACCGAGCAATGGATGTCGTCACCATCGCGCTCAAAAATGTCGTGCTTCTTGAGCCGAATCTCGATGTAGAGGTCACCCGGCGGGCCGCCGTTGGCGCCGGGTTCACCATTGCCCGAGCTGCGAATGCGCATGCCGCCGTCGATGCCAGCGGGTATCTTGACCTCCAGCGTCTTCTGCTTCTTGATCTTGCCTTGCCCATGGCAACTCATGCAGGGCTCGGGAATGACTTTGCCGGTGCCACGGCAGGTCGGACAGCCTTGCTGCACGCTGAAAAATCCCTGACGCATCTGGACCGATCCCGATCCGCTACAGGTGCCGCAGGTCTTGACCTGCGTGCCGGGCTTGGCACCATTGCCTTTGCAGACATCGCAAGACTCCCAGCTTGGAATACGAATCTGCGCGTCCTTGCCCTTGGCGGCTTCTTCAAGCGTGACTTCCATGGCGTAACTCAGGTCGCTGCCGCGGTACACCTGCCTGCCGCCGCCGGCACGCCCGCGTTGCTGGCCGAACATGTCGCCGAAAATGTCGCCAAACGCCTCCGCAAAGCCTCCAAAGCCTTCCTGCCCACCTGGGCCGCGCATATTCGGGTCGACGCCGGCATGGCCGTACTGGTCGTAGGCGGCGCGTTTTTGCGCGTCCGACAGCATCTCGTAGGCCTCTTTGGACTCCTTGAACTTCTCTTCCGCGACCTTGGAGGATTCACCCTGGTTTCGATCAGGATGATGCTTCATTGCCAGCTTGCGGTAGGCTTTCTTGATCTCTTCCTCGGACGCATTCTTGGGCACGCCCAGGGTTTCGTAGTAGTCTCTTTTGGCCATCGTCGTTCTCAAGTCATGTCAGCGAAACGCCGCGTCGAAGATCCAACTGGATCTGTCGAACGCGGCGAGTCCGGGCGCCCTTCATGGCGGACGCCGGTAACCTTCATCAACCCTTCTTGACTTCCTTCACTTCCGCGTCGACCACGTTGTCGTCCGCTGGCTTGGAGGCGCTGCCCGCGTCGCCGCCACCGTGCGTGTGCTCGGACCCGCCGGCACCCGCAGCAGCCGCCTCGGCAGCCTGCTTGGCCTGCATGTCGGCGTACATCTTTTCGCCCAGCTTCTGGCTGGCGCTCATCAGGGCGTTGCTCTTCTCCTCAAGCAGTGCCTTGTCGGAACCCTTGAGTGCTTCTTCGAGGTCCTTGATGGCGGCCTCGATCTTTTCTTTCTCGCCCGCATCGAGCTTGTCGCCGTATTCGGTCAAGCTCTTTTTGACGCTGTGAACGTTGGCGTCGGCCTGGTTCTTCGCCTGCACCAATTCGAGCTTCTTCTTGTCTTCGCTGGCGTTGAGCTCGGCGTCTTTCACCATCTGCTGAATTTCCGCCTCGGTCAAGCCGGAGTTGGCCTTGATCGTGATCTTGTTCTCTTTGCCAGTGCCCTTGTCCTTGGCGCCTACGTGCAGGATGCCGTTGGCGTCAATGTCGAAGGACACCTCGATCTGCGGCGTACCGCGCGCCGATGGCGGAATGCCTTCCAGGTTGAACTCGCCCAGCAACTTGTTGCCAACCGCGATTTCGCGCTCACCCTGGAAGACCTTGATCGTCACCGCGGGCTGATTGTCGTCGGCGGTCGAGAAGGTCTGGGCAAACTTGGTCGGGATGGTGGTGTTCTTGGTGATCATCTTGGTCATGACGCCACCCAGCGTCTCGATGCCCAGAGACAGGGGCGTCACGTCCAGCAGCAGCACGTCCTTGCGGTCGCCGGTCAACACCTGGCCCTGGATCGCCGCGCCGACGGCGACCGCTTCGTCCGGGTTGACGTCCTTGCGGGGTTCCCGGCCAAACAGTTCTTTCACCTTCTCCTGCACCTTGGGCATGCGCGTCATGCCGCCGACCAGAATCACGTCGTGAATGTCGGCCACATTGACTCCGGCGTCCTTGATGGCGGTGCGGCACGGTGCAATGGTCCGCTCGATCAGTTCTTCCACCAGTGACTCCAGCTTGGCGCGGGTCAACTTGATCGTGAGGTGCTTCGGACCGGAGGCGTCGGCCGTCACGTAAGGCAGGTTGATGTCGGTCTGAGCGCTGCTGGAGAGCTCGATCTTGGCCTTTTCGGCCGCTTCCTTCAGGCGCTGCAGAGCCAGCACGTCCTTGCCCAGGTCAACGCCCTGGTCCTTCTTGAACTCGGCAATGATGTAGTCGATGATGCGCTGGTCGAAGTCCTCGCCGCCGAGGAAAGTGTCGCCGTTGGTGGACAACACTTCGAACTGCTTTTCGCCATCGACGTCGGCGATCTCGATGATGGAAATGTCAAAGGTACCGCCGCCCAAGTCGTAGACGGCAATCTTGCGGTCGCCCTTTTCGTTCTTGTCCAGACCGAAGGCCAGCGCGGCGGCGGTGGGCTCGTTGATGATGCGCTTGACGTCCAGGCCAGCGATGCGGCCTGCGTCCTTGGTCGCTTGGCGCTGGGCGTCATTGAAGTACGCCGGCACCGTGATCACGGCATCGGTGACGGCTTCGCCCAGGTAATCTTCGGCGGTCTTCTTCATCTTGCGCAAAATATCGGCGCTGACCTGTTGTGGCGCCATTCTGGAGCCGCGCACTTCGACCCAGGCGTCGCCATTGTCGGCGGCAGCGATTTTGTAGGGCATCAGGTCGATGTCCTTCTGCACTTCTTTCTCGGAGAACTTGCGGCCGATCAGCCGTTTGACTGCGTACAAGGTGTTCCTGGGATTGGTCACCGCCTGGCGCTTGGCCGATGCGCCGACCAGAACTTCGCCGTCTTCCTGATAGGCGATGACGGAGGGCGTGGTGCGCGCGCCTTCGGAGTTCTCGATCACTTTGGCGACGTTGCCTTCCATGATGGCCACGCAACTGTTGGTGGTGCCAAGGTCAATACCGATGATTCGTCCCATGATGGTTCCTTTTCTTAAGTTGGGGACCGGTCCCGTCGCCTGCGACGTTCGACTTCCCCGCAAAGTTGATGAATTGGTTTGTTTTTAACTTGTGGATAACTCAAGACATTTCAAGTCTCGATCAGGACTATTTTGGTGCCGCGACCGTCACCAGCGCCGGGCGAAGCACCCGCTCGGCGATCAAGTACCCTTTTTGCAGCACGCTGACCACCGCATTGGCCTCCAGTTCGGAGGGCACGACGCTGATGGCCTGATGCTGATGTGGATCAAATTTGGCGCCCGCCTCGGGGTTGATGGCCAATACTTTGTTGCGCTCAAGCGCTGAGGTCAGTTGGCGCAGAGTCGCTTGTGCGCCTTCGCGGATCTGCTCGACGGTTGCGTCCTTGATCAGCAGGCCCGCCTCCAGGCTGTCGCATACCGGTAGCAGGCTTTCGGCAAAACTGTCAACGGCGAACTTGCGTGCTTTCGAAACCTCGTCGTCAGCGCGGCGACGGGCGTTCTCGGCCTCGGCTTTGGCGCGCAGGTACTGGTCGGCCAGCTCGGCGCTCTTGCCCTTCAGCTCGGCAAGCTCGGCTTGGGCTTGGGCCAAGGCGTCGGCATCATTGGCGGCTTGGCCGGCCAACTGCTCTTCTATGCTCTGGTAGGCCTCGGCGCCTGGATTGGATGGGTTTGGATTGGATTCAGACATTAGGGTCAACCACGGTTACTAGGACAACGACCCCAGAGTGGGGTCGTCCACGCGGGATTTCAAGGGAATAAGCCAATTGCCGCTGGCGCGGCCAACTGTGGCCGGTCAACCTGACACGCCGAGCAGTTCGACGGTGAACTTCAGCGTTGCGTTGGGCGGAATCACGCCGCCCGCGCCACGCGAGCCATAGCCCAAAGCGGCAGGGATGATCAGGTCGCGCTCGCCGCCCACCTTCATGCCGGCCACGCCTTCGTCCCAGCCTTTGATCACCATGCCGGCCCCCAGCGAGAAGATGAACGGGTCACCGCGGTCCTTGCTGGAGTCAAACTTGGCACCCTGCACGCCGTCATTGAACAGCCAGCCGGTGTAATGAACGGTGACGCGCTGGCCCTTGACCGCCTCGGCGCCGGTGCCGAGTTTGGTGTCTTCGAATTGGAGGCCGGATGGTGTTGTGGTCATGATGGTGTCCCCGATGGAATGAAGCGGATCGCTGACTTGAAAGGGCGCCGACGGTGCCCGTCCGGCGCAACCGGCAATTATGCCAGCAGACCAAGCTTGACCGACCTTGCACGAGGCCTATGTCGCACGGCGCGAGGCCCTTGGACGCCGGGGCCCGAGGTCAGGCGCTCAGCAAGCGTCTATTTGACTTTCTTGGCCTGGCTGCCGACCCACTTCACAGCAAAGGGCTGCACGTCACCCAGCCGCTTGACCAGATCTGCGCCAAGCGTGGTCAGGATGTAGCCGTCGGGACCATGCGTCATCAACCCGGCTTCACGCATTTCCTTGACGCGGGTGTTCAGGGTGTTGGGCGTGATGCCACCGACGCTGTCCTGCAGCAGGCGAAAGGTTTGGGCATGCCCGTCCTTCAAGGCCCATAGCACACGAATGGCGTAACGGGACTCCAGCAGACTCAACAATTGCCCGATGGCCACGTTTTCTTTTGAACTCATTGCCCAACTCTCCTCTAAGCGTCATGCACGCCGGCTTTGCCACACGCTGACTACGCCAGGCGCCATGGCCGCCACTGCGCTGTGCCGATATGAGCGAAACTATAGCGCAGTTTCTTGTTTGCTACTAGTTTTATAGCTGTGAATTAAGCCGCAGCCGCTTGTCAGTCCGTCGGCGAACTGCTAAGGTTGCTCACCGATTCTTATTTGCACTGCCTGCCGGAGCGTTCCATGGTCATCAATTTCGAGCAAGTTCACAACTATTACGAACGTCTGGTATTCGAAGAAGTGGTGCGTCGCGCCGCCAGTCGAACCGATTTGACGCCCGATATGCTCGCCGACATGTGCTGCGTTGCGCTGAATCGCCTACCGGCCCGGTACGTGCGGCACGACGTGGACATGATGTTCTACCTCACCGAGCACGAGCGCCATGCTATTGAGCAGGCTATGGACGAGGCTCTGGACTTCGCGTTCTCGTTCGTGGTTGCGCGCGCCCTCAAGCGAGGCGTGCCGGCCGAGTAACGAGACCCGTCGCCGGGCCTGGCCTGGTTTCGCTACAGTGTGTCGGTAAAGCTGCGCAGCTTGTCCGAGCGGCTGGGGTGCTTGAGTTTGCGCAGCGCCTTGGCTTCGATCTGACGAATCCGCTCGCGCGTCACGTCGAACTGCTTGCCGACTTCCTCCAGCGTGTGGTCGCTGGTCATCTCGATGCCGAAACGCATGCGCAGCACCTTGGCTTCGCGTGGCGTGAGGCTGTCCAGGATGTCCTTGACCACATCGCGCAGACCGGCCTGCATGGCCGCATCCATCGGTGCGGTATTGGCGCTGTCTTCGATGAAGTCTCCCAGGTGGCTGTCGTCGTCATCGCCGATGGGCGTTTCCATGGAGATCGGTTCCTTGGCGATCTTCATGATCTTGCGGATCTTGTCCTCGGGGATCTCCATCTTGGCGGCCAAGACCGAAGCGTCTGGCTCGAAGCCGAATTCTTGCAGGTGCTGGCGGCTGATGCGGTTCATCTTGTTGATGGTTTCGATCATGTGCACCGGGATGCGGATCGTGCGTGCCTGATCGGCGATCGAGCGCGTGATGGCCTGACGGATCCACCAGGTGGCGTAGGTCGAGAACTTGTAGCCGCGACGGTATTCGAATTTGTCTACCGCTTTCATCAGGCCAATATTGCCTTCCTGAATCAGATCCAGGAACTGCAGGCCGCGGTTGGTGTATTTCTTGGCGATGGAAATCACCAGGCGCAGGTTGGCCTCGATCATTTCCTTCTTTGCCGCGCGCGAGGAGGATTCTCCCTCGTGCATGCGCTTGTTGATGTCCTTGAGTTGGTCCAGCGGCACCACCACGCGGGATTGCAGGTCGGTCAGCTTCTGCTGCAGGTCCTGCACCGGCGGAATGTTGCGGCCCATGATGGCGCTCCATGGCTTGCCGGCGGCGGTTTGTTTCTCGATCCACTTCAGGTTGAGCAACTGGCTGGGAGCCTTGTTGCCGGCCTTGTCGCGACCGCTGAAGTCGGCGATGAAGTTCTCTTGAGGGTAGCCGCACTTGTCGACGATGATGCGGCGCAGCTCGCGCTCTTTCTTGCGGATGTCGTCGACCTGGGCGCGCACCATGTCGCACAACTTTTCGATGGCCTTGGCGGTGAAGCGGATGGACATCAGCTCTTCGCTCAAAGCCTTCTGGGCCTTCACATAGTTGGGTGTTCCGTAGCCTTCCTTGTCGTAGATCTTGTGGACCTTCTCGAAAAGCTCGCGCAGCTTGTCAAAGCGGCTCAGGGCCTCGCGCTTGAGTTCTTCCAGTTTCTTGGTGAGCGCCTTGGAGCCGCCCTTGCCGTCATCATCGTCGTCGGCGTCGAACTCGTCAAAATCTTCCTCGGCCACATAGTCGTCGGCTTCGTTGGGGTTGGAGAAGCCATCGACCACGGTGGTGATGACAATCTTGCCCTCGCGGATTTCCTCGCCCAGGCGCAGGATCTCGGCGATCGTGGCGGGCGATGCGGAGATCGCCTCCATCATCGCCATCAAACCGCCTTCAATGCGTTTGGCGATCTCGATCTCACCTTCGCGCGTGAGCAATTCGACGGTACCCATTTCGCGCATGTACATGCGCACCGGGTCGGTAGTGCGACCAAATTCGCTGTCAACCGTGCTCAGCGCTGCCTCGGCTTCTTCTTCGGCTTCTTCTTCGGTGGCGGCGGTCGGACCGTTGTTGTTGAGCAGCAGTGTCTCGGCGTCCGGTGTCTGTTCATAGACAGCCACGCCCATGTCGTTCAACATCGAAATGACCACTTCAAGGGTCTCGGCGTCAACCAGTTTGTCGGGCAAGTGGTCCGAGATTTCGCCATGGGTCAAGTAGCCACGCGTCTTGCCAAGCTTGATCAGGGCCTTCAGGCGCAGACGCCGCTTGGCCATGTCTTCTTCGGAGAGGATGGTTTCATCCAGGCCGAATTCCTTCATCAGGGCGCGTTCCTTGGCCTTGCTGATCTTCATGCGCAGTGGCTTGACCTTTTCGCCGGGCGCGACCGCCGGTTCTTCGGCAAATTCGGCTTCGATGTCGGAAAGGTCGAGTTCGCCTTCGGGCTTGACGGCGTTCTTTGGCTTGCGTCCCCGTTTGGCGCCCGTCTTGGGTGCCGCGTCCGATTCAGTGCTCGCGGCTTTGGGTGGTCGCCCAGGTTTCTTTTTGACGACAACCTCAGGCGCTAACGCGGCAACAGCATGTTTCTTGGTGTCAGGGGCGGCGCTGGGGCCGTGGCTTGCGGGGGACTTGGTGGCGGGCACTGCTATCACTTTCGGGTTTGGCTTGGTAGGAGTCTTGGCTGACGCTTTGTCGGCGGGCTTGGGCTGCAACTGGACGGACTTCTTGGGCTTTTGAGCAGGCATTTAGGAACCTCGGAACTTCAAGAACGGACAGGACGAACAAGCGCCGACGCGAGCGGCGTAGTCTGAACGAGGAGGCGGCAACCTCCCTGGCAAGATGTCTGGGCGAACATTTGGAGTGCAGTCCTTGCGGTAGGGTTGCCGGTAGCGAGCATGTTGCTCGACGGTTGGCGGGGCCCGGAGGTGCTGCTGTCGCTCTTGCCGAATCAACCTGAAATTATAGCAGGCAATGAGGCGTATTCAAGCAGTTTGTCGCAAACTTTCTCTCAAACTTGCCTGCGCTAGCTTATCGACGGTCGGGTCAGTTGCTTGGAGTGACTTGCGTGGCAAGGCCTTCAAGCTCACATCGGCGAGCCTGCAGTTCCCGGTAGCGGCTCAGGGCGGAAGGATCTGACTTGGCTGCCTCGATAGCCTCTGTTTCCTTGGATTTAAGCTGATCGACCAGCATTCGATTAAGCAGACGGCGCAGTTCCTGCTCGGATTCCTCCTCCTGGCCGGCGGGCGCGAGTTCGTGTCCGCTCATCAGGCGGTAGGCTAGCTGTTCGACTTCGTGACCCTGCAAGCCCTCGCGCAGGGCCATCCACGGTTGCGGACCGTGTTCATGCAATTGGCTTTCAAGCCAGCCAAACAGTTGTCCATGCGGCTGCGGCAATTCACTCAGCATGGCATGGTCTTCCTCGGTTAGCGTCACCAGCGCGGCCATGTTCCCAAGCAACAGGCGCGCGGCGTGATCGGCTCGGCTGGCGGGTACCGGTCCGACGCCTCTCCCAGAGCGAATTGGCGCCGTGCGACCACGCGCTTGTCCTGCGCCAGGTCCGTAGTGGCTTGCGGACTCAGTCGCGTTGGCGTATCGCCGAGCCTTGCCCTTTGCTTTGGGGGGGGTGCTCGGCTGCCAGATATCGAGTAACTCGCGGCCAGCCAGTTGCACCAGATCCGCGATGTCGCCGAGCACCTGACGCTTGAGCGCCCCATCAGGAAGCTGCATCCACATCGGCTTGGCATTGCTGGCCAGATGGGCTCGGCCTTCTGCGCTGTGCAGGTCACAGCCATCGCGAGCGGTTTCGGTCAGAAAGCGGCTCAGTGGCAGCGCCTCGCTGACGTAGCGGGCAAAGGCTTCCTTTCCGTGCTGGCGAATGAAGCTGTCCGGGTCATGCTCGCTTGGCAGGAACAGGAACTTGACGCTGCGCACATCGGTGGCAAAGGGCAGGGCGCCGTCCAGTGCCTTGCGCGCGGCGCGACGGCCTGCGGCGTCGCCATCGAAGCTGAACACGACCGAATCCGTGAAGCGAAACAGCTTTTGCACGTGTTCGTTGGTGCAGGCGGTGCCCAGTGTGGCGACGCAGTTGGCAAAACCCATCTGCGCCAGTGCCACCACGTCCATGTAGCCTTCGGTCACCAGCACGTAGCCCTGTTCGCGTACCGCGCTACGGGCTTCAAACAGGCCATACAGCTCGCGGCCCTTGCTGAAAACGGGGGTCTCCGGCGAATTCAGGTATTTTGGTTTTTCGTCGCCCAGCACACGTCCGCCAAAACCGACGCACTCGCCCTTGACGTTGCGGATCGGGAACATGATCCGGTCGCGAAAGCGGTCGTAGCGTTTGTCGTCGCCGCTGTTCTCGTCCGCGCTGTGAATCACCAGGCCGCTTTCGACCAGCAGCGGGTCGTCGTAACTGGGGAACACGCCAGCCAGACTGCGCCAGCCATCGGGCGCGAAGCCCAGTCCAAACTGCTTGGCGATCTCGCCTGACAAACCACGGCGCTTGAGGTAGTCGACTGCCCGTGGCGTGTCCTTGAGGTGTCGACGGTAGGCCTCGGCAGCTTTTTCCAGCACCTCGTTCAAGGTCGTCTGGCGCTGTCGTTGTTCCTTGGCGCGGGCCCGGTCGTCAGGGCTGGCTTCGTCTTCGGGAACCTGCATGCCGTATTGCTGCGCGAGGTCCTTGACGGCTTCAACAAAGTCCATGCCCACATGGTCCATCAGAAAGCTGATGGCATTGCCGTTCTTGCCGCAGCCAAAGCAGTGGTAAAACTGCTTGGTCGGGCTGACCGAGAACGATGGTGACTTTTCGCCATGAAAGGGGCACAGACCCATGAAGTTGGCACCACCCTTCTTGAGTGGCACGTAGCGCCCGACGATGTCAACCACATCGGCGCGCGCAAGCAGTTCCTGGATGAAGGTCTGTGGAATCGACATACACCCGATTGTAGAAACCGTGACCCGCCCGTGCTGCACCGGGCCTTTTGCTCAGCCTTGGCGGGGAAGGCGGCCGGTGGTGTGCCTTGGGTTAGCGGGGCGCCAGGCGAATGGCGCCATCGAGGCGAATCACCTCGCCGTTGAGCATGTCGTTCTCGAAAATGTGTTGCGCCAGTTTGGCGTAGTCCTGTGGTGTGCCCAGGCGGGACGGAAACGGTACGCTGGCGGCCAGCGAATCCTGAACTTCCTTGGGCATGCCGAACATCATCGGAGTGCCAAAGATGCCGGGGGCAATGGTCATGTTGCGAATGCCGTTGCGCGCCAGATCTCGGGCGATTGGCAGCGTCATCCCAACGATGCCACCCTTGGAGGCGCTGTAGGCGGCCTGGCCAATCTGCCCGTCATAGGCGGCGACCGACGCGGTGGAGATCATCACGCCGCGCTCACCCGTTGCTTCCGGTTCGTTCTTGCACATCGCATCGGCCGCGAGGCGGATCATGTTGAAGCTGCCGATCAGGTTGACGGTGATGCACTTGCTGAACACGCTCAGACTGTGGGCGCCATTCTTGCCCACGGTTTTCTCCGCTGGCGCGATCCCAGCGCAGTTGACCAAGCCCATCAATTTGCCCAGGGATACGGCCTTGGCTACAACGGCTTGAGCGTCCGCTTCCTGGCTTACATCACAGCGAACAAAAGTGCCGCCGATCTCCTGGGCGATGGCCTCGCCCTTTTCCGCCTGCATGTCGGCGATGACGACTTTGCCGCCATGTGCCGCGAGCATGCGTGCCGTGCCTTCCCCCAAGCCAGACGCGCCGCCGGTGACGATGAAGACCTTGCCTGAAATGTCCATGGTGTTCCTAGATGGGTTGGTTGACGTTGACGTTGACGTAAACGTAAATGTCGATTATCACGCAACTACCCTTGCGTCTGGCGGCGCGTTGTCGTGGGTGGCGGTGCAACTTGGAGTGGCCAGTTGATCGGGAGTAGTGTCGTGGCAACTTTTTCGACCGATCGACGAAGGGCCGCAGGAATGCTGCTATACTTCGGCCTCTCGGACATCCTTAGGCGCGTAGCTCAGCTGGTTAGAGCACCACCTTGACATGGTGGGGGTCGTTGGTTCGAGTCCAATCGCGCCTACCAAATAAACCCTTGTAATTCAATGAGTTACGAGGGTTTTCTTTTTGTGTCGCCATCTTGGTTCGTCGTGAGAAGTGCATTAGATCACGTTAGAACGGGATGGTATGTCATAGTCCGCGGTCATAGTCACAGCGTCGCCCTCTGCGCCAGCGCCTCGTTGATCTGGCCATCACGGCGCAGGTGCTCGACGTGGTCGCACCACGCCACGCGGGTGTCGGTGGGGTACTGGTTCTGGGTCCAGCCTGGGTGCCGCTTGAACCCCGGATGCGCAGCCCAAAAGGCAGCGCGCAGGTCTTTCTGGGTGGTGATCATTTCTTCAGCTCCTTGAAGATAGTCGCCAGGTATTCCAGCAGGTACTTGGCGTAGGAGGTCACGTACTCGTTGCCTTCGAACGTGAACTGCTCCTGCTTGGTCTCGACTGCGTGGGTGTAGGCGCGGCGCAGGGCGCGAGCTTTCCCGAGCGTGAAGCTGATGTTGGGGTTGGTCATGATCAATCCTCCTGAGCTTCGTTGAAAGTCGCCATGACCGCGCCGTTTTCGCGCAGCTCGTTCCACAGCCAGTGAGCGACGCGCTCATCGGCCACGTCGAGCTTGGCGCCGTCGTACCAGTCCATGAACCAGTACTCGGCCTTGGTGAAATGCACGGGGCCGCCGAAGAACCTGATCTCGTCGCTCGGGCCGCCCCAGCTCATCTGATAGCGCCAGTAGCCCTTGGGCTGGTCGCTGAAAGTGCCGGGCGCCACGTAGTCGAAGCTCAACGCGTACTCGTTGAACGGCCGCGCGCCGTCTTCGGAACCAGACTCGTAGACCGCGCCGTCGCCCATGTAGCTCAGCAAGTCCTCCTTGGTGCGGGCCCAGGCACCGGCGATGCGCTCGGCGCATGTTTGTTCTTTGGTGGTCATAGTTCCTCTCCGCAGGTTCCGCAGTGGGTAAAGTCGTGCTCGTCAATGTCGAACACGGGGTGTATGGGGTTGCCCTCACAGTCTATCAAGTCCATCCGCAGCCAGTGCTCATCGAAGTCATCGTTGGAAAGACCGGCGAGCTCCTGGGCTCCGGCGAAGCGGGCGCGGGCACAGACTGGGCAGTGCACGTCGGCTTCGTAGGTATAGGCGATGATCCTCATGTATTTCTCCTTGCGTTGTCCGCATAGCCGGCCAGGTGGCCGGGCGAGTGGTGGGCGTATAACAATACCATCCTCAAATCAGACCAGCCACCCAGCCTCTGAAGGACTTCCAGCGGGGTCCCGTTCTGAATGTGCCAGGTGGCCCAGGTGTGACGCAATCCGTGCCAGGTAAACCCAGAGTATTTGCCATCCACCAAGCGGCCGGTCCCCGCCCGGATATTCGCGCTGGCCCAGGCAGTCTTGATCTCGCCGACCCGGCGGCCACGAAACGTGAAACAGAATTCAGGGTGAACACCTTGCACGGAGACGAGCACAGCGGTGGCTTCTTCGGAAAGCGGGATGGCGATGGCCTTGCCGCCCTTCATATTTTCGGCTTCGACCCAGACTACTCGGCGCTTGAGGTCGACCCGACTCCACTGCAACTCCAACACGTTGGCCTGGCGAAGTCCAGTCGTAACGGCAAATGTGGCCATGGCCAACATGTGGGGCGGCAGCTCGGCGCGCAACGTATCCCACTGTTCGTGGGTGATCCAGTCGCGCGGCTTGGTCTTCTTGTCGCGACGCTGGATCAGCTTGAGTCTGACGTCGGACAGGTTCAGGATGGCGGCCAGCATGGCGGTGTAGCGCTTGTGGGTGCCGGCGGTCTGGCAGAACAACAGTGCCCGGTCTATGTCCTCGGGTGTGACGGCGCTCAGCGGCCGGTCCTTGAACAGGCCGGCAAATTTGGCCAGGCTGAGCAGCTCGGAGTCGGAGCGCGGCGTGGCTTCGACCCATTTGAGCACGGCGTTGCCCCAAGTCTTGCCCTTCAGGGCTGGGTCACGTTTCCAGAGCGCGGCTTTGCGCTCATCATGGAAGCGCTGCGCCGCTTGGCGATCATGCTCTCCAGTCGAGACGCGTAGTCGCTCCCCGTTATGCGAGAGACTTGCCCACCAGACTTCGCTGCCGGGCTGTTTGTAGAGAGCCATACCGTACCTCCTTGCGCGTGACCGCTGCGCATGAAAGCAATCAGATCCGATTCGAGAAACCGCCATGCGCGCCCGACCTTGGCGCCGGGGATGACGCCAGCTTTGGCGCGGGCGCGCACGGTGCTCTGGTGGACCCGGAAAAAGGCCGCGGCCTCCTCCAAGCTCAATGTGCGCAGTGGAGGCGCATTATCGGTCATGTCTTGGGCATGGTCGGCAGTGGCGCCCACATGCGCCACCAGGTGTGACCGTTGCCGTCAAATTGACCGTATGTGGCCACGCCGCCTGAGCCCAGCAGCTGCACCTTGACCCCGCGTGGGCAGGTGCTCATCGGCTGCCAGCGGTAGTCAGGGTCGACGACGACGGTGGCATCGCGGTTTAATTTGGATTCAAGGGTAGTCATAATGCGGTGTTTCGTGCTATTTTTATGGGAGCATCGGATCAATTGGGCGCGAGACTTGGCGAGCCTTTTAGGCGTAGGAGCAACGGAATTTCCCAGGATAGGCGGCCGCCTATATTTCTGCGTTAGATGGCGCTGCGCAGGCATTGCAAACGAGTGTGGTCAAAGTCACCGGCCTTGTGCGGCTCTGCATCACGCAGCGGTCTACTGTGGCGCTCAATTCCTGCGGGTACTTAAACTTCCCACAGCGCCCGCATTCCTTCTGCCTCAGTCCGGCTTTGTGCTGCGTTTCAGCCCATTCGTGCCAAGCCAAGTAGCCTTCTGGCGCTTGGTCGCCGGGTTTGTAGGTGGCTTGCGCTAGTATGTGTACTCGCATCATTTCGTGTGCTCCATCTAACGATATGTCGAAACGGACGTGCCGCCGTTCACAACGGCGTTAAATGGCAAAAGAGGCTCGCACTCTGTCACCGCGTAGTAGCTGCGCCGGGGCGTGTCGATCACGCGGAAAACAGACTCAAGACCATCTATTGCATCGGGGTGGTCTTGGCCGACCCGCACCGCCCGCCCATATTTATGCGCCACAGCTTTCACCGTGATTTCTTCCTCGTACCACAGCACTTCTTGGGCGCGTTCTTTTGTCACATGTCCGCGCAGGTAGTACGGGTGGTCGAGCGGGTGGTCAAAATGCAAAAGTATGTAGTCGCCGTCCATCATCAGTCTCCGGTTAAATGTGATGTAGATCAGGTTGATCGTGGCCGATTTGCAGCGGCACAGCGGCGGCGTTAAACTCAAAGTGCTTATTGAGTGCATCAATGATCTTCCGCGCCATCGCGGCGTCAACCGTGATGCTTGTCTCGCTGTCGCTGTACCCGTGTGCTGGCGAGTGCTCCACAAATTCAAAGCTCGCAATCGGCGGCGGTGTCTTATACCCCGGCACAATTTCATACGTGACGGCCTCAAGTGCAAGAGTTCCGCCTATGTCAAGGCGTTCTGTTTTCATTGGTTCCTTCCTGCCCGTTTTAACCGGGCGTCCGAGTCACACCCTGCGGGGTGCTCAACTCTGCGTTATGCCTCAGCATCTCGGGTCGCAATCAGGCGGATCAGGTGGCCCGCTGTTCAGGTGCCCGCCAGGATAGTGCGCCTGTGCGTCTGTCAGTGGCGCCAGCGTCACGCGGGCTGACACAAATGGTCGGTCGTAGCGTGCGTCAAGCAGCGCGCGCTTCGCTCTCGGGTGAGAGTCAAACACCTGTGCGTTTTCCAGCACCAATGTTCGTCCGGGGTCACCGGGTAGCGCCGCGATGTACACGCCAGGTTCAAGCTCAACAATCCATTTGCTCATCACGTTCCTTTCTCGCCGTCACCGGCATAACTAAACATTCGTGGCGGACGTGCCGCCGCACAATTCGGCGGTAGATTCGTTGAGCCACTCTGGCGGGAGTTCTCGTATATTGGCGTCAAGCTTGGTCATAACTTCGCGCACGTCGTCCATCTCTCCTAAAACGTCATCCATGTTCGTTCTGGTGGGTCGATCTGGGTGGTGGTTGAACCACCCGAAACGACGGGCCTTGCACAAGGCTTGAATCAGTTCGCTGCATTCTTCAATGACCCTATCCACCGTACTGCCGACATCTCTGTATTGCGGGTTGCTCATTCTGAACATCTCCTGTTTGTTGCGCAATGAACCGGGCAGTCGAGCGCGACGCCTCGCGTTCTGCTGCAACAAGCGCAGCCACTGCGCAGCGAATCTCGTGCAATATCGCGTTGGCCCTGTCACCGTCTGAGCGGTTTAAGTGGCCCTCTTGATATGCGCAGTTCCAGTAGTCGCCCACGGCATTTTCAAGTCGAGCCAACTGGGCAGTCGAAGCCGACAATTCGCTATCGTTCATTTCGGTTCACCTCTGCGTTATGCACCTTTCCAAGCTCAGCGGCGACGCGCACCCCGGCGCGTCTTCGCGCGGCCTGACGATCATTACCGTATGGCTGGGAGTCTGTAATGGTGTCGGTCCCGACAGTCACAGTCTCCTGCGCTGGGTGCCAGGTGACATGCAGTTGCAACACGGCCTCCATTCGAGCCTCGTCGCCGTCGTTTGTGAGTGGGCACCAGTGCTCGGCTAGTTCCATACACCACGGCCAGTAGGTGCCGTTTACGTCGTGGTGGAGTTCTAGCGTGTACCCGGCAGCCCTAGCGGCTGCTTCCAGTAGGTCACGATCATTCATGTTTCTCTCCGGTAAGTCGTTGCATAACTCTGCGTTCTACGCTTTCAATCAGCCGCCGCCTTGGTGTCCGGTGGGTTTGCCGTCCGGGTTACGTGAAACACGCCCAACCGATTCCGCACCGTCATAGCACAGAGGAAAATACACAGAGGTCTTCGTCCAAACCGTGAATGGGCACCCTCTAACGCCGCCGTAGCCTGCGTCAAATTCATTCGTCATGTCGTGCTCGAACATGGTATTTGAGTCAACGTCTGCCCATGATTCGCCGTTTTCTTTCAGTGCCCTGTCGAGCATCGTTTTCCAGTTTGCCATTTCAGTTCCTTTTGTTGCTGGGTACGTATAACGAAGTGGTGGCTTTCAGCCACCATTCACAACGGCGTTATCCCTGAGATTCACGACAAGTCTCTCGCGTCGCGCATGCCGAGGAACACTGGGTGGCGTGGCGCTACCTTCACGCCAACGGGGAAAAATTTGTACTTGATGAGTTTGCCGTGGTGGTCGGCTCGCCGATCCCAGAAATGTTGTCGTTCTAATGCAGTCAGTCCGGTACCGATCGAAAATTCAACCCCTGAGTGGCAGTCGCGGACTTTGAACGCGCCGAGCGTTGCTTTGCCGACCAATCCGGCTTGCGCCGTGCTGCGTTTCGTGCGGCCCAGCTCGTTGGTTTGAGCCTCATTGCCGTTGAACATCTCTTCTTCGAAGCCAACGATCTCGGCCTCGCTGTCCTCGAAGCGTTTGAGTTTGAGGAGGTAACCCTCCTTCACGGTGGAACGGCCGAACTTGTAGGGCGCCTCGGGCGAGCGCAGGATGATGCCCTCATAGCCGGCCTCGACTTTGGCAGCCTCGTAGGCCAGCATCTCATCCTCGTTGGCGAGCAGCTGTTGTTCGAGTATGCTGAGTGTGACTGGGGTCGCATCATGCGTAGAGCCCGTCGCGAGTATTTCAATCAGGCAGTCCAACCGGTGGCGATATGTTGCTTTCGGGATGTCGTGTATATCAAACACGTGATAAGTCACACCTTCGTGGTTTTTGTCGTGTGCCATCACTTGTGAGACGGTTTCGTTGTAGACCGTCTTGCTCGTAGGCGAACCGACAATCAGTTCACCGTCCAAACCGTCGATTGCGGCGGTGCTCAAGGCTTTATAGATGGCCTTGTTCGGGATCGGCTTGAGCGTGCGGCTCAGTAAACGCCCATCTACAACACTTGCTCTGATCCCATCCAGTTTGGGGGAAGCATAGACGGGATACTTGATTTTGGGGAAGTCCGCGGCAACGGCCAACATTGGGCGAAAGGTCATACATGACTCCAGGTTGCGTGTCATTTTCATTTTCCTTGGTGCCCAGCCATCACGAGCTGTAGCGCGCGGATGGCCAGGGGGTGGTTATTGCGGGCCATGCCCACGACCGTCAGCGCCGCAGCGGCTGGGTAGATTTGGACGACCCATCTAGCGGCGTCAAGATGGTAGATGCGGTCGACTGACCAGCCCAAAGACTTGGCCTCAGCGGCGTCCCGTTCATTGAATAAATCGAATTTAGACATGAGAGTTCGGGGTCGAAAGTAGGCCCTCGTGGGCTACGACATCACTTGCCGGGTTTCTGCCGGATCGAAATGATGAGGTTCGGGAATTCCATGGTGATTACGTTGCCTTCCTCGGTGATCAGGCAGGTAGGGCGGTCGGCCAGTACACGTGGAGCGTACTCCTGAGCGTGGTCATAGATTTTCGGGCCCTTCTGGCCTTTCCAGGTGTACTCCCAACGTGCTCGGCTGTTTGCCGACAGAGGTGCAGCGGTACGTACGACCAGGCCTTTGCGCCACAGTCCGCCAAGATAGTCCGAGACGCGGTTGACTGACGCAGCCCGCTTACGGATTTCCGGTTGATCGAACAGTGTTTGGCAGTCCATAGGGACGGAAGCCGCCTTCAGGGCGGTTTCGAGTGCGGGGAATAATCCATCTTCGCTGTAGCGCATAACAATCCTTCATCGGTCAATCCTGATACAGCGCGCTGTATCCGGGTGGCTAGTTCAGCTCGTGTGAGCAGTGCCCGGCGAAACGTCGCCGTTGGCAGTCCAGGGCCACAACCTGTGACACCGGGTAGCCAGACACCGCCTTCTTTGCAGCCAACGATGATACCTATATTTCGCCCCTCCCTATGTCGGCGGGTGAGCCATTCACGTTGCAGGAGAGAAAGGTCGATCGGGACGACAGTGTCGTCGCGTTTTGGTAACACTTCGAACTTGTATTCGACCCACAGGTCGGTTACGAGTCCGCTGTACCAGACATCGGCGATGCCGCCGTTGTACGGGTTGTGGTTCTTCATCCGGTACAAGTCCGGCGGCAGGTGTTTGTGAACTGCCGCGATGAAGGTGTTCTCTGGGCCAGCCATTACCGGCGCTTCACAGCGGTGGTGGGGGTGGGTAGTAGCTCGTCGGCCGACAACTTGGCGTATCCGACGATGTCGTGCCAGGAGTCGTGGTAGTTTGGGTCGCCATTGAGGATGCGCCCGATTTTGTGGGCAATCATCTCCAACGTCTCCTTTTGGTGCGGTTGCAGTCCGCCCCATTTTGGAGTTTTGGCCATCACGTCTTTGAGGTTCTGGGTGATGCGGGCGTGTTCGGTGTACGTGCCGTAACGCGAACCGCGCTCGGCCAGGGTGGCTTCGATCGCGCTCATGATTTCACCGTCGAGAGGACTGTTTTGCGGCCGGCGAACAGGGCGGCGTAGATGGCTTGTGCCGTCACTGCCTGCTGATGCGCGTCCGACAGAGCGTTGTGCTTCACGCCCATCGGCGCGGGGCGGATGAGCTTGGCGCCAGGCAGCCCTTTGTAAGTTCGGAAACAGGTGCTGTTCCAGTACTTCCATGGGATTTCTTTGCCGAGCTGGGTGTAAGCGTGGGCCAGCATGGGCAGATCGAAATCAGCGCCGTTGCTCCACACCTTGTAGTCCCCATCGCCGATCCAGTCGCTGAGTTCGTCCAGGGCAACGCCGAGGGTCTGCTTGGACTCATGGAACACACCCTGCGCTTCTGGTCCCTGTTTCATCCACCAGATCAGCGTGTCCTCCTGGATACGGCGCTTGTACTCCAGGTTGCTGTCGATCGAGACTGATGCGTAAAAGCCTGCGTCGTCAATGGCCCCGGATTCAAGGTCGAACTTCACTGCCCCGATGCTCAGAATACAAGCGTCGGCAGTGGTGCCTAAAGTCTCCGTGTCCAACATCACATGATTCATAAATTCATTCCTTGGTGGGCGGCCTCCCCGCTACCGACAGGTAGCGGGGACTGAGTTACGCAGCTTCGAGTTCGCGGGCAGCGACTCTGGGGATGGCAGCCGCGAGCGGCACGGCTTCCAGGGCTTCAGCCTGGGCAGCCAGCTTCGCAGTGCCCTTGGCAGCAGCTTCGGTAGCCTTGCTGGCTTTGGCAACAGCAGATGCATGTGCTTTCGAAGCAGCCGCGACAAGCGCATCCGCTTCTTTGCGTTTTGCCTCAGAAGCCTTATTCGCTTCCTTGACCAGCGCGTCAGCGCTTTTCTTGGCGGCCGCCAGGGCTTTGTCGGCGTCCTTCTGGCCCGCCATCACGGACTTGACGAGTTCGCTGTGCGCTTTCATCGCGGTCTTGAGGTCGGCCTGTGCCAGCTTCTTCTCGGCCGAGGTCATCGTCTTGGGTGCTTTTGCCATGGATTTTCTCCTGTAAGGCTTGGTTAAATTCGATCTCATTGAGCCGGACTGCTCTGGAGATCAACCGATCAAGGACGGATCGGCGACGTTGTGTGGCGGCCTCAAGATCGAGACATGCCATTACTTCGGGCGCCGTCAGATCACCAAGGACCTCGTTGAGGCGCCTGAAAGATTCCAGGGCCTGGTTTAGATACCATTTGCGAACTGACATAGAGCTTAGATGTAAAAATACCCGACAGTTTTACTGTTTGTTACGGAAATATTCCCGGTGCAAAACTGCCGGATATGTGTTAACGACGACCGGCGACTTTGCGGGTAGGGGCCGGCTGGACGAACTTCGAGACATCGGGTTCGACGGTCAACAACGCCTTGGCTTCTTCCTGGCGAGCAAAGTGCGCGGCGATCTGGGTGTTGGGCTGCGGGTTGCCGAAGATCAGCTTTGCGTAGGTCTCGTTCGGATCGAACGAGACCGTGGTGACCACGCCGATGGGCGGTGTCTGGAACACGCGCGAGATGCTGGTCACGTAGCCGTCGAAACCTTTGTTGGCAGTCGGGCTGGTGCTCAAGATCCACAGCGGGGTGTCCTCGTCGGCGTCAGGTGGCAGCACCGCCAACATGCGCGCGTTTTTGCAGGCCTTGCCGTCGCCGCTGGAGCCGAATGCGTTCATGGAACAGCTCTGGCAGTCCGTTGCCTGGGGGATTGGCGAATTCTTGCTGGGCGTCATCTTGAGCGGATTGGTGTTGATCGCGAAGCAGGCCGGTGGCACGATCGCCTTGGGGTCGTAGGCGCCGGGGTAAAAGGCGTTTTTGGCCGTGAAGTCGACGATCACCAGCTCCAGCGGGCCAGGGGTCTTGGTGCCGTCGGGCAGGATGAACTGCTTGTCCTGCGTGACGCGGATGGCGTTGCCGCCGCCCGGCGCTACGCGGTCGGTCATCGACTCGGCTTGGGCTTTGAGGGCGGCCTGGATCGAGACGATGTTGGCGGAGCTGGGTTTCTTGACAGCGACCGCGGTAGAGGGGGGTTTGGTTTTGGTAGCCATGATGTCTTTCTTAGAAGTTAGACGTTTACAGAGAGGTGATGCTCAAAGAGCGCTTGGTGAACGGCACGACGCCGGGGGTCTTCTTACCCAACGCCCAGAGTTCGCGCAGGCCGGGGTCGCTGACCCGTTTTTGGATCAGGTGGAAGAATTTGTTCTTGGCGACGTAAGGCCAGAAGGCTGCCCAGTCCGTGACGTTTCCGACCTCGGTGAAGTTGACCGAGACCGAGGCTTTCTTGCCCTCAGCTTTGCGGGTGTCCTGGGCGTCGAGCATCTCGAAGATGCTTTCGGTCAGCGTGGTGATCTCGGTCTCGACGGCTTTGACTTTTTTGTCCAGCTCGCGCTTGTCTTCACGCAGTTGCCAGATCTTGTCGGACGCCGCGCCGAGGGTGAGTGCTGCGGGTTTGGTGCGGGTTTTTTCGATGACGAGGGTCATTTATGTTCTCCTTGGGTGAATGGAATCTAACATAGAAGTTAGACGTTGTGTTAAAGAAAGGGTTACGCTCAAGTATGAATACTCCAGCCGTGCACCGAGCTGTCAATCCCGATGCCCACGGTCAGCGCGGGTGCCGAACCGTCGAGCGGCTGGTCCGGTCCGGAATAGATCAGGCCGCCGTTGAACCAGAAGAGGTCATCCGGGCGCTTCATGGCAAAGGCGAAACTGTTGGGGGCGTGGTCCGCGTAGACGTGGCAGACGTTGTCGCCTTCCGCATAGTGGGCCAGGTAGTCCAGGCGCTCCAGCAGCTTGGCGGCACAGTTGTTGTGGACGGCGAAGGTGAGGACTTCAACGAAGTGCTCGGGATTTTCGATCTTGATCATATAGTGCTCCAGAAAAGTGGTGACTGCTTACGCCAGTCGGCCCTCGGTACACGCCGTGCGGCGGGGCTTGCCTTTAGTCACGCGGTGTACCCCGCGCCTTGTTCTAACCGCCTCGAACAAAGAATCCTGCGTTTACGTCTGTCGACACACGGTAGGAGGATTACTTGCTGTAATTAAAGTCATGTCCGCCCTCACAGCTAAGGGGTAAGTCCAGGCACCACGGCAGCGGCGTGCTCATCCACTTGGCCATGTACTTCACACAGGCGTCGGCCTGGGCAGTCTTGGGCAACGCCGCAACCTCGTCGTGCGTGGTCATCACGACGCGGTACTTACGGCTGATCTGCAGCATCTGCCAGCCCACGATGATGCGGGCTAGGGCCTGGACGATGTTTTCACAGCATAAACCAGCGTATATTTTCTTGCGCTGGTCCTTGGCTTGATAGGTCCATTCGTCCCAGCCCTTGTCGCCAATCTGTTTGCGCAGGTCGGGGTACTTCAGGGCCATGCCGTTCGGGAGCCAGATGGTGTTGGCTTCCCAGTTGAGTGGGCCGTGGTTGCCGGCGCGCCCAGCCGCCATGTCTTCAATGATGCGCTCGCAGATTTTCCAACCGGCGACGATCTTGTGGTTTTTCAGCCGGTAGGTGTTGACGATGGCTTTGCAGCGGTCCAGCCCAAAGTACACCGGCGGGCCGCCCAGGGCGCCTTTGGCCAGAGTGATCTGGAGCTTGAGTGGGCCCATCTGGAACCCGAGGCCCAGAACCCCTACCTTTGAGACGAACCGCTCGGTCTTGTCTTCGGTTGTGATCTCCCAACCGTAGATGGCGTCGCCGAATTTGCAATACGCGTCGCGGTTGTCGCCACGTGCCACGCCTCGGGATTTGTCCCACGTGTCCGAGGCCCGAAATGCGTCCAGGAGGTCGTGCTGGCCCCACAGCCACCCGTTGACGCGGCACTCGATCTGTCCGCTGTCCTGCACGGCAATGCGGTGCCCTGATGGGGCCAGGATCGACAGGCGTAGTTCGCCGGTACCGGGGATGTGCTGCTTGTTCGCATCATAATAAGCCCGTGTCAAGTTCTGCATGTTCATCTTGTTCTGGCCACCCCACCTTCCAGTGTGCGCTCTGTAATAGGCGTAACCTATCGGCAACGACATCCCGTTAGCCCCAGCCGTGAGGAAGCGCTGGGCACGGGTCACGTTGGTGGTGGACTTGACGGCGATGCGGACGTCCACCAGGGCCTGCAGCCGCTCCTGCTTGGCGACCATCAGGGCCACGTCGCTGGGGTTGTTCAGGTCGAAGCCCCACTCGTCGACCTGGTTGGGCAGGTCGGTGAATTTGATGTCGTCTTTGGCGAAGGCATAGGCGTACTTGTCGGTCTCGTCTTCGCGTTCTTCTTTGCTGCGTTTCATCCAGGCAGGGCTGATCTTCATCGGCGGCTCGACGCCCTCGGTCCTGAGCAATTCAGCAAAGCGCTCGTTGGAGCCGATCACGCGCTTGATGGTGAGCATGTCGCGCTCGACACCGACCAGATCTTTCTCTTTGCCCTTGAGCAGCTTGGCGTCGGCCCAAGCAGCTGGGTCCACTGCGGCGTACATCAGTTTTTCGCGTCGGTCCAGCTCGCGCTCCAGCTCCTTCTCGACGCGCCGGATGTC
>JAUXWC010000324.1 GCA_030685025.1 Rhodoferax sp. | reverse complement strand
AGAACTCGTCAAGTTCGGCCTGAATACTCTTGCGCATGCCACTGAGCATCAGCGCCACCAAGGCTGGCAGGGGCAGCTTGCGCTGGCGCGTGAAGGCGCCGGGATGATCAGGATGGGCCGCGTGCAAGAGAAATTCGTCGGAGTGCAGGCGTGCGGCAAGCTCGCCAAAAAGAGAGTTGAGGGACATGTTGGCCAATGAATAAAAAACTCATTGGCGCGAGTAACTTACTTTCTATATGTCAAGTGTTTTCTTGCTTATTTTTCCAAGATGATGGGTGGGGACCTTAACTTGGGTGGATTGGGCGGCAAGCTGGCGCTGGGCCAAATCGGGTGGGCTGAGCCCAATGCAACACTGGAAAAGAAGAAACATGAGGCCTTGCCACCGAGCGTGGTGCTGCCGCACGAAGACTTGGCGGCATTGGAGCGCGAGGTGCGCATGCTGCCCGCAACTTTGGCGTGAAACCCGCAATCATGTAAGCCTGTTAGTATGATTCCCTCTCATTATTCCCATCAGAGGTAGGCATGGAAACTGTCAGCGTCAGTGGTCTAAAAAACAACCCCAGCGAGGCCCTGCGGATGGCGCACCGGGGCGTTGTGCTGGTCATGAATCGTGACAAGCCGGACGCGCTGCTAGTTGGCATCGAATCCGCCAAAGTGTTGGATGCCAAGGGTGTCAGGCCCGCATTGGCCACCGCCTTGTTTCGGGATGGCAATTTGTCGTTGGCCCGCGCCGCTCGGCTGGCAGAGCTACCACTGGGGATGTTTGTTTCACACCTGTCGCGTCTGGGTATTCCTGTGGTTACAGCCAGCGCGCAGGATGCCGAGCAGGATATGGAAACATTAGCCCAATGGCTCGCCTCGTCCTGACGGATGCCAGCCCGCTGATCGGTCTGGCGCGGGTGGACGGCTTGGGTTGGCTGCAGCCTTTGTTTGGTGTGGTTTGGCTGCCTGCCGAGGTGCGAGTCGAAGTTTTACGCGGCTTCAGTTCGCCCGATGAGCAAGCTATTGGGGCTGCTGTCACGTCTGGATGGCTGGCAATTTGTGGTCCGACACCAGAAACACCTGCGTTGCCAGAGCTTGATGAAGGTGAAACCGCCTGCATTCGACTCGCCTTGGCGCACTCAGGGGCAAGTTTGTTGTTGATGGATGAGCGGGCGGGGCGTGCCATTGCAGTGGAAAACGGCTTGCAGGTGGTGGGCACTGCAGCCGTGATTGGCATGGCCCGCTTGCGCGGCTTGGTACCAAGTGCGAAAGAGGTTTTTACGCGCCTTCACGCTTCAGATTTTCGAATTTCGTCAGCAGTCATTCAAACAATTCTGGACCGAGTAGGTGAGTCATAGTTAACCAACAATGCCAGAGCATTCTCCCGTGTACCCGGCTTGGCCGTCGAGGGGTGGAGTCTGGACCCAATATGAACGAATTTTCTAGAATCGACGATGTCGCGGATGCGCAGGCTGCGCGGCCCGAGAAGGCCGACCAGTTTGAGGCACGTTTGCTGTGGACCAGCGAACACCCCATGAGCCCAGGTCGCCAATACCTGATGAAGCACGATTGCAGGGAAGTAATGGCCACCATTACCGACATGAAATACCGCCAAGATACCAGCGCGGGGCCCCACCTGGCCGCCAAGACGCTGATGCGGTCCGGCGCGTGTCAAGCTACTTGTCGCCTCATTCATGCGGCCAACCGCTGAATATCGTTGCAACCCAAATGCGCCTTGATGACGCAGTCACGTTCGGGGTTCAGCGTGACCGCACCGATGGGCGACCAGTTGCGTGTGCTG
>JAUXWC010000320.1 GCA_030685025.1 Rhodoferax sp. | reverse complement strand
TCGGCTGGAATCTTATCTTCCAGCAGGCGTTGCCGAGAGAAGAGCCACAAACGCGCGTCGTGCGGCTCATAAATATCGGCCAATTTGTCGATCACAAATTCGAGTTCGAGCAACTGCTTCTCAGTGCTGGCGTGAGGTAAGGCCTTGCCTTTGTTCCATCTCGATACGGTCTCTGGACGGACACTCAAGATGTTGGCCACGTCGGCAGAGCGCATGGCTCCTTTTGTTTGTATGGCGTCCAGTCGGCGCGCAATCGCATTCATGATCATGGCAGGCCTTTGACGTTAAATTGGATCGCGTCCACCACGCATCGCTTCCTGGCGC
This sequence comes from Rhodoferax sp., assembly GCA_030685025.1. GTDB lineage: Bacteria > Pseudomonadota > Gammaproteobacteria > Burkholderiales > Burkholderiaceae_C > Rhodoferax_D. The sequence continues at coordinate 37,508 of JAUXWC010000320.1, read as the reverse complement.
GGATGTAAATGCAAAGAGGGTCTGGTGCCAAGCGTACGAGTCGCAGACGAGATAAGGACATGAAAGACTCATCAGATTCTGATTGATGTTACTGTAGCGCTTCCAATCTCTTTTTACAAGACATATTAGTTGACATTTCGATGGCGTCTTGTGTTCAGTGCGAGAAAAGACAAGATGCTCACTTGCGACTATGTCAACCATGACCCCTGACGTACCCAGCCCGATTGACCTTCGCACGGTCGCCGCAGCGCTGTCCAAGCGGCCATGGCGAAGCGAGTAGATTCTGCTGAAGGGCGGCATGGCGCTGCACCGTGCGAGCTAGGCAGGCCATGTCGGAGCCGGCTGGAAATCCGGCACACTGCGAGCATGCGCCGCACGGTCCCCATGCCCATCTCCAGAGAACGTTGGCACTTGCCAAGTGTGATCGGGAATGGAAGTGGTGCGCGGTTTAGTTAAACCCAATTCACCACCATCATGCGCCTCGCAATCATCACCGGCGGCTCCAAGGGACTCGGCCTCGCGCTGTGTCAACAGTTTGAAGAACGCGGCTACCGCGTGCTGGAGTTCTCCCGCACGGCGCCCCATGCTTACTCGGTTCGTGCTGACCTGTCCGCGCCCGAAGCCTACGCCCAAGTGGTCGCCAAGGCCATTGCTCCCCTCGACGCCGACCATTTGGAAGAGCTGGTGGTGATCAACAATGCGGGCACGCTCGCCCCCATCGGACCCGCGTCACGTCAATCCCGTAGCGCCGTGCTCGCCAATCTGAATACCAACTTCACGTCGGCGATCCTGGGTCTCACCGAACTCATCGGCAAGTTTCAGCACGCGCCGTGCCGCAAGGTGCTGGCCAACATCTCTTCGGGAGCCGCGCACAAGGGCTACGCCGGTTGGTCGCTCTACTGCGCGTCGAAGGCGGGCATGGAAGGTTTTGTTCGCGCGCTGGCCATCGAGCAGCAGTTGGAGCGGCATCCCTTCATTCCGGTCAACGTCAATCCGGGTGTGATCGACACCGAGATGCAAGCTCTCATCCGCGATGCCGCCGTGGCGGATTTTCCGGAAGTGGAACGCTTCATTCGACGAAAACACGAAGGCGCCTTGGTGGCGCCCGAGCGTGTTGCCATGGCAGTGTTGCAGATCCTTGCATCGCCGTCGCTGGCCTCGGGTGGTGGCTATGAAACCAGCGCCACGGCGGGCTGACTGACCGCATGGCAGCGGCGTTCGCACGAGGTGCCCGTCACGCGCGCGGAAAGCTAACCGGCTGCGGCCCGTGCTTGCGGGACCGCACCACCACCGTGTGCGCCAGCTTGTCGTGCCACGCCTGCTTGCGTGGATCGAAAGCCACCCACAACAGCCCCAGTCCCAAGGGAGCCATGGACGCCAGGTAGGCCAGGTAGCGTCCGACACTCTGACCCAGAGACGGATTTGCGCCGGTGTCGGCATCCACGACGCGCAGCGACAACATCATCTTGCCTGGGGTGGCCTGCCGGTAGCGCCAAAACAGAATCACCGCCAGTGAAGGAAACACCCAAGAAATCAGAAAGTCCGCCGGACCCTTGATGAAGGGATTGCCCGCTGGATCGAAGTAGGCCCAACCGTAGATGCCGACCAGCAGCGGGAGCGTGACCAGTATCACCAGCACGACGTCGATCAGCATCGCGCCTACGCGCACCCAAAAACCGGCGTAGTCCATCGCTTGCTCGTTCATCCAACACCTTTCGATGAAACCGCATGTTAAGCCAGAACCGGACCGCCGTTGGAAGGCGTAGCTTGGCGCATTTGCAACCGCCCCTTCGGTTCGAGAGGCGGGCTGGCGCGCGATGGCAAGGACCTGCAACAGTAGAATTGTTGCAACGAAGGTGCAAGTCCCGCTTAGGCGCGCACGCGGCGATGCAAGCCGTCTTTGTCATCCTTCGCAACCTTGCCGGGCCAGTCTTCATGCACCACTTACGTTACTTTGTCGTCGCCTTGATGGTTGCCCTGCTAAGCCCGGATGGGATGGCGCAACTGTACAAGTGCAAGGACGGTAGAGGCGAAATGGCCTACTCGGACATGCCGTGTGAGCGCAGCGGCAAATTGGGCGAGCCCAGACGGGCCAGCGTGCCAACCAAGGTCACCGTGGGCGACGGCAAGTTGACGCAGAGCGCGGTCGCAAAGGTCATTGAGCATGCGGCGGCGTTGGTGGTCCGCTCCGACTACCAAGGCCAATGTGCGCTGGCGGCGCCCGACCTGAGCTTCACCGCCACGGACAACAGCAGTGCCGCACCCGTGATCGTGTCTGGCGGACGAGCCGAGTTCTGTGCTCTGCAACGCGACGCCGCGCGCGCCATGGCGGCGAGCAATCTGCGAGCCGGCCCCAAGCTCGACAAGATGGCCATCAGCCTGAATGCGGACAGCACGCAGGCGACGGCCAAGTACGACATCGTCACGACGATTAGCCAGCAGGGTCGGGCAGTCATGGTGCAGCGCTGCGCGCGAGAAGACGTGTTGGCTGTTTATGGCCGTCGGATTCTGTATGCGCGTGCCAACGCAAGCTGCCGCTCGGCAGAAATCTGAGTCAGTGTCGACGCGATACAGCCCGCGGGTCTGGCTGAGTGGCAACCAGGGCCGGCTGCCTGGGGTGGTCTACCGTGCGCCCCGCGCGGCGCCGCGCGTGGCGTTGAACGTGTCCCAAACCTCGGCCTCGCTGGGTCGCCAGGTCAGGATCTCGAACCCCGTGTTGGTGACCAGCACGGTGTGCTCCCACTGCGCCGACAGTGAATGGTCTTTGGTGACCACCGTCCATTTGTCGCCCAATACGCGGACTTCGGGTCGACCCGCGTTGAGCATCGGCTCAATGGTGAAGGTCATGCCCGGCATCAGCCGCACACCCATGCCGCGCCGCCCGACGTGGCTCACTTGCGGCTCCTCATGCATCTCGGCGCCGATGCCGTGGCCGCAAAAATCCAGCACCACGCTGTAGCCGTGCTGCCGCGCGTGCGCCTGGATGGCCGCGCCAACGTCACCCAGCGTGGCGCCTGGTTTGACCTCCTGGATGCCGAGGTAAAGGCTCTCTTGCGTGACCGTGGCCAGCCGTCTTGCCGCGATCGACGGGGTGCCGGCAAAGAACATCGCACTGCTGTCGCCATGCATGCCCTGGTAGGCCGCCACCACGTCGATGTTGAGGAAGTCGCCGTCCTTCAGTGGCTTGTCGCCGGGAACGCCGTGGCAAACCACGTGGTTGACTGAGGTGCAGGTGGCATGCTGGTAGCCGTGGTAGCCCACGCACGCGGGAACGCCGCCATGGTCCACGATGTAGTCGTGGCACAACTTGTCGAGGCGCGCCGTGGTCACGCCTGGCTTGACGTGCGCGCCAATCATCTCCAACACGCCGCTGACGATGGTCGAGGCGACACGCATCCTCTCCAGCATCTCCGGGGTTTTTGAGTGGGTCACCATGAGCATGGGAGGAGTCCGATCCTTGATGGCTTCGCGCAACACGGCGCGTTTAACGAACCACGTGGTTGCGATGGGGGCGAGCTTGCCAATATGATGCGCGGTCAACCGACAGGAACACCATGAGACCTCTGCATCAGCCCTTGATCGTACTTGCAGTAGCCATCACCCTGCTGGCGCAGGGTTGTGGCATGAGTTCACACCCGGCGGCGCAGGCGACCCTGGGCAAACCGACCGGTAGCGCGGAAATGGAGCGGGTGCTGGACCAGCCGGGCCCGGTTCAGTTGGAAAGCATCAACAGCGCCGACTGGGCGGTGCCGCTGGCGGGGCTGGTCAACCTCAAGAGCCCGGCCGCCATCCAGGCGGGCCTGAAGGATCGGGAGGAGGCGATCCAGGTCTACGCCCATGTGCTGAAGCACCCGCAGCGCGGCAGCTTTTTGGTGGACACCGGTGTGTCAAAGAAGCTGCTTGACGACCCCGCAAAAGCGGGCTTGAGCTGGCTGCTGCGCCAGGGCATGCCGATCGACAAGATGAAGATTCAGAAGAGCACCGCCGACATTCTGGACGCGCTGCCGGGCAAGTTGTCGGGTGTGTTCTTCACCCATCTGCACATCGACCACATCTCCGGCATGCCCGACATTCCCAACGATGTGCCGCTGTATGTCGGCAAGACCGAGTCGACCGAGAAGAACCTGATCAACCTGTTTGTTCATGGGTCGACCAACCAACTCCTGCAAGGCAAGCAGCATTTGCAGGAGTGGGGCTTTCAAGCCGATCCGGCGCAGCATTTCGAAGGCGTGGTGGATATTTTCGAAGATGGTTCCGTCTTTGCGATCAGCGTTCCGGGCCACACTTCCGGCAGCACCGCCTACCTGGTCCGAACGCCGCAGGGGCCGGTGCTGCTGACCGGCGACACCTGCCACACGCGTTGGGGCTGGGAGCACACCGTCGAGCCGGGTGACTTCACACAGGACAACGCGCGCAACCTGAAGAACCTGATCAGCCTGAAGAAGCTGGTCGAGCGGCACCCCAAGATCGATGTGCGTCTTGGGCACCAGCGCTAGAGCGGGTCGATCTGCTTGATCATGTTGAGGCCGGTCACCGTATAGCCAAGCTGGCGGTACAAGGACTGGGCGTCAGGGTTATGCCCGAACACATGCAGGCCAATGCTGGTCAGACCCAGCGCCGTCACGCGCTCTTCGAGTGCCCGGAACGCACGCTTGGCGTGGCCCTGGCGGCGGTGTTCGCTCAGGACCTCCAGGTCGTAAACATAGGCACCCCTCAGGCCGTGCTTGACGATCACCGCAAACCACAGGTAACCCACGGTGGTGCCACCCGCGCCGTCCTGGATTTCGAACAGGTAGTTGTCCGGCGTCGCAAGACCGTTGGGCAACAAGCTGTCGAAGTCGGTCCGCGAGCGTTCCATCGCGCCGTCGACAGGCCAACGGCCAGCGTCGATGTTGTCTTGCGCGTAGCCCGCCACGGAAGAATCGAGGTAGGCGGCGAAGACCTCGGCTCGCATGGGTGAAAGAGTGGTCATGGGCTAGGACGGCTGATTGGATTGGCTCGCGGCGCGCGCGCCCAGAGGTCGGGTGGTTCGCGCGGCAGCAACGATTGTCTCTTGAAACGGGCCTGCCGTTGATCGGGCAAGCGTGCCACACGGATGCGCGTTAACATGCGACCCACAATAATTCTGAGGCGGCGCGCCAGCGCGAGCTCAGACAGCGTGAGGCCAAGCGAGGTGGCCATGACTCGGGGGTGACGAGGTCGTTGATGTTTCAAGGAATCGCTGGGCATGCGAGCGAGGTGCCCGGTGTAGTGGGAGGGGCGGGTCTGCTGGCCGGCCGGTATCCCATGTAGGCCCCAAGGGTACTGCTCTTGGGAATCCGTCCGCGTGAACTCATGCCAAGGAAGGCAGACTATGACCACTACCCGTCGCGACTACCCGCGCAACAACATCGAGCGCGAACTCATCCCACTGAAGATCATCAACCAAACCAAACGAGCGAACCTCTTTGTCTATATGGTGGGCACCACCATGCCGCTCCATCCGGAGCACCACTGGTTCCACTTGAGCGACTTTCAGGGCAACGTCAGCCCGTGCACCGCGGTCAACGGAGAAACCAGTTATTCACTGCCCTTGACCGAGGTGGAGACGACCCTGCAGATGCCGCGTCTGTCGGCGGTCCGGATCTACTTTTCCTTTGACAAGAAACTCAACGTGTCGGTCGGCGCCAATGGCATCCCCAGCGCGCCGGCCGGTTGGGTGTCGGACTCGAACTTCAACACCCTGTTCGACTGGCTGGAGACCACCTGGGAGGTCAACGCCACCGACATGACGCTGGGTGGCAATACCACGCAAGTCGACATGTTCGGCCTGCCTTTTGCCCTGTCCCTGACCGGCTTTGACGCCAACGGGCAGCCGTTGACCGTCAACGGCGGCTTCAGCGGGGGCGGCCTGCGCGACAAGATCTTCCAGCAACTTAAGGCATCGCCGGCGCCGTGGAACAAGTTGGTGATCTCCGACGCGCAATCCGGCGCGGACCACCGCGTTGTGTCGCCCTATCACGGGATGGAATTCAAACAATTGTTCCCCAAAGATCAGCTTGATGACTACATCAACCAAGTCTGGGCCAAGTACCGCAACGAGACGCTGAATGCCGAGGCCGAAGGTGTCACCTTCACCGGCCGGGTCAACCGTGATGGCAATCTGGTTTTTAGTGATGGCCAGGGCGCCAGCATCAGCTTTCCCAAACCAAGCAGCTTCATGGTCTACACCTCGGGACCCTTGCCGACGGCAGCGGGCGCCAAGGCGGGTGTGATCCAGGCCGCCTTGCAAGCCGCTTTCATGCGGTCGACGCTGCTGCGCAGTGCCCACTTGCCCGACTGCACTGCCGCGAACTATTACCGTGACGAGCCGGTCAACTACTACGCCAAGACCTTTCACCAAAACGCCGCCGAGGGCGGCGCTTATGCTTTCGGCTTCGATGATGTGTGCAGCCGCAGCAGCTTTGTCATCGTGCATAACCCGGTGTCGGCGCAGATAAGCTTGCTCGAGTTCTGACGCGCTCGGCAAGTGGGTCGCGTTGGCGAGCCGTGGCGCGACAAAACCGCAGCTTGTAGATCAAATCCAGGAACCCGGCGTGCGGGGGCGACAAAACCATGCGCGCAGCACGGATCATCCCAGACCCGAAAGTTGACGCCTTCGTTTTCTTGGCCTAGAGTGCCTCGCAGCACATCGGTGGCGATTGAAGTTGCGGCCAAGACCACACTGGCGCTGGCGTTTGTGCAGGGGCCCCGCTCACTACCTTGGCGCACGGGCATTACGGCTGACGTGTGTTGCACGAGGGGTGAGACCATGAGTACCAGGTACAGCTTTCATTTGCTGGGATCGTCCGATGCGTTTGCCCAGGCGCGCTCGCAGATCGAGAGGGTAGCCAAGGTGGACGCCACGGTCTTGATCGAAGGCGAAACCGGCACCGGCAAGGAGATGGCGGCGCGCGCCATTCATTACCTGGGCAAGCGCTGCGACTTGCCTTTTGTACCGGTGAACTGCGGCGCGCTGGCCGAGGCCTTGATCGAGAGTGAGCTGTTCGGTCATGAGCGCGGCGCCTTCACCGATGCCAAGGTGGCCTCACTGGGGTTGGTCCACGAGGCCGGTGGTGGCACGCTGTTTCTGGACGAAGTCGATGCGCTGAGTCTCAAGGCGCAGGCCACGCTGCTGCGATTCTTGCAGGATGGCACCTACCGGCGCGTCGGCGGCGCCAGCACGCGCCAGGCCGATGTGCGGGTGGTCGTGGCCAGCAATGCCAATTTGCAGGTGTTGGCGGAGGAGCGGCGCTTTCGCAAGGACTTGTTGTACCGGGTCAATGTGCTGGGCGTGCGCATGCCGGCCCTGCGCGAGCGCGGTGACGATGCGGTGGAGCTGGCGCGGGTCTTTCTGGGCCGCTTGGCGCACCAGTATGAGCGGCCCGCCGCGCGCCTGGCGCCGGTTTCGCTGGCATTTTTGCGCAGCCATCCTTGGCCGGGCAATGTGCGCGAGTTGGAGAACGTGGTGCACCGCGCTTACTTGCTTAGCGACGGGCCGGACATCGACCTGGCCCGCGCCGCCCAGGGTGGTGGCGCCCACGCTGCGGCACCGGTTTGCCCGCAGGGGTTTCGCCAGGCCAAGCAACGCGCCATGGGCGACTTCGAGCGCCAGTACCTGAGCGACTTGTTGCAACAGACGCGCGGCAACCTGACGCAAGCGGCGCTGCTGGCCGGCCAGGATCGCAGCGCCTTTGGTCGCTTGGTGCGCAAACATGGCCTACGCCAACCCCCAGCCCAGCCCCAGCCCCAAGCGCAGCCAGGTGGCGCCTGAGCCCATGGTTGCCAAGTTTGGCCTGATCTTGATCGTGCTGGCGTCAGCCTTGCTGGCCTCTTTGGCGGGTACGGTGGCGCCGGATTCGGTGAATATTTACCTCCACCAGGCCTTGGCGGCGGCACGCCAGCAACTGGCGCCGGCCAATCCAGCGAGCGCCGCGTCGGCGTCGGCCGGTGCCGCCAGCCATGCCGGCTTGCCGCAAATCGTGCCGCTCGGCGTGGCGGGCTCCGCCTCGGCGGCAGCCAGCCCGGCTGTTGTTGGGGGCGCCAGCGATGCGGCTGGTGCCGGCGGTGCGAGCGCGCCCGGCGCCGTCACCGCGCCCGCTTCCGGCACGGCCAGCGCGGCCACAGCCAGCAGCGCCGCCGGCAATGTGGCGCTGAGTTCGCTGTTGTTGCCCACCTTGCCCGCCAGCACTGCCACCTACGCACTGCAAGCGGGGCAATTCGCCTCGCAACAAGCGGCCCGGGACTTGGCCGCCGGCTTGAGCGCGCAGGGCGTGACCAGCACGGTGATCGTCACCACCGACGACAGCGGCACCGCGTGGGCGGTGGTGACCCTGGGCCGGTTTGGCAGCGCCGACGAGGCCCTGTCGCAGCGCAGCTACCTGGCCAACAAGCTGGGCCTGCCTCAGTACTTGGCGCCCATCACCTTGCCGCCACCACCCAAGCCACCCAATTGAGCGCCGCCATGCCCCGCACCTTGCTCACCATCACGCAGCCAGCGCCGGGCATCGCGGAAGAACTTGTTCGCCAGCGGATGATCGGTGTTGATCCAGCCGGCCTGGCCGTAGCTGCCCACAAAACACACGCGCAACTGCGCCATGCCTGGGCTACAGGGGTAGATGTAGACCTCGGCGTCCTGCTTGTTGCGGGTGATGTACCACAGCGCGCCGCCGCGCGCCAGCCCCCAGGAGCTGACCCGGTGCACAGCCAAGTCCGCCTGGCCGATGCTGCGCACGAAGGCCACGCGCACCTGTGCGTCGCCCATGCTGGGACTTTGGTAGATGCGTGTCATGGCCGGCCCGATGGCGCGAGGCCGTCGCCATGAAGCACCCCCAACTTGGGTTGCGTGGCGGTGCCCAGCAAGTGCAACTGGTGCTGGAAAACGGCCAGACCCGGCCGGTGATCGGCACCCGTCAGCCGACTGAAGACGAGGCCGCCGCTGAGCAGGCCCGTGTGCGCGTGGCCCTGCATTGGGGTGCGCGCGCCTCGCCACGGCGAGTGAGCGAGGGCGGCATCACCGAGCCGCAGGCGCTGCGCAGCCGCACCATCCTGTCGCACCGCTTGCCGTCTGCGGCGCAACGTTTGCTGCAGGAGGGCCTGACCGAGACGCATCAGGTCCTGCCCTCTGGCGTGGTGACGGTCAAGTGATGATGCATGTCATTCGTCCCAGTTATGGATCAGGTTCTTGGTGGCGACGCCGGTGATCGGCGTGAAGGGGTGAAGAATCGTTTGTCGGCGCGCATGGTCCTCTACCGAATGAACCTGGCTCAGGCCCACGTGGGTGGTCACCACTTCGCGTTGATCGACGGCGCTGGCTGCCCAGAAGCCGGGCCGGTAGAAGTCGGTGACATCGAAGGTGTTGTGCTTGCCCAGACCTTTGACGTGGTACGTGAAGCCGGGTTCTTTGTGCGCCCCTCGGATGATCTCCGAGCCGGAGCGCTCAGTCGCCAAGCTGACCAGAGCGGACTTCAGCGTATGTCCGGCCTGGTGTTCGGTGATGTTGAGGCTCTGCCCCCGACCGGTGAAGGCACCGGCCTTGATAAGCTCCGCCGGCGAGCGCGTGTCGTAGCGGTAGCCCTCTCCACCATAGCGGCCCGGGTCATCGTGCGCCACCTGACTTGCGTCCTGTGGCCTGTCTTCGAGCAGGCCCCAAAGCCAGCGCGGATAGGCGGCTTTGCTGGTGCGCGCGCCGACGTACTGCGGATGATTCAGTAGCGACTCAGGCACGGGCGCAAAGGGTGTTGCCTGCGCGCTTTTCGCTCGCTGCGAGCGCTGTTTGGGCGGCGCGGGCGTGGTGCTGCTGGTTGCCCGGACGACGGCCCTCACCGGCTCGACGCGCACGGCCAATGAAGTCGTCGCCTTGACCCACGGGGCCAGGGACGTCACCGGCTGTATCCGCGTGGCCAGTGAGGTGATGGGCTTGTTCCACGGCACGACTGCCGTCACCGGCTTGACCCATTTGGTCAGTGATGTAGCCGGTTGGACATAGGGCGTGAGGGCACCGCCGCCGGGGCTGACCAGTCGTTTGTAGGCCATGGATCACTCCTGATACTTTGCGGGACAGACCTTTAGTTCTGTCCTCAACTGATTGTCGGATGTTGGCTGTTCTGCTGAGGCTTGCTTGGTGCCGATCAAAGCTTGGACATGATCGGTGCTGGCTTCGGGGGCTTGGGCAGGGTGCTCTTGAAGGCGTTGATCTGCGTGTTCAAGTCCCGAAAGCCCGAGCGCACGCCGCTGCCCGAGGCGGCCTTGACGCTCGATTCGAAGTCGGGCTTGAAGCCCAAGGCCTGGTACTTGGCCACGCGTTTTTGCATATAGCTGGCCCAGGCGGCGCCTTCCGGGTTCATCTTGCTCCAGGGCGCTTCGGCCTTGTCGCCGCCACGGTAGAACTGCAGCGATGGGTCCGACACGTCGTGCCGAAACGCCTTGCGCAGCTCGGCATTGGTGATCGAGCGCAATTGCGCGCCGCCACCACTGGCCTGGCGACCGACATTGGCCTTGCTGGCCGCGTCGGGCGAGTGCAGGCCACCCAGCTCAAACATCACCTGGCGCCCTTCGAGTTGGCCGAATTCGATGCCGAACTTGCAGGCCCGAATGGTCTGGCAACGAAACTGCGCTTTGACCGGGTCGTCGATGCCTTCCTTCTTCATCAGGTCCTGCGCATTGTCGGCGCGCGTGCGAAACGGCGAATAGCGGGGGTGGGCCAGCAGACCCTGTTGGAACTTCTCAACCTTGCTCATCTCCATCGGGCTGAGCGCAGCCGCCGTGCCCTCGGCAATTCGAAAACCCGTCAGCGCGGAACTCAAACCCGGCTCGTCCAGCGCGCTGCCGTGCGGGCCAAAGGGGCCGAACGCGCCCGAGTGACGCTGGGGATACTCGCGCCAGGTGAGGTTGTTGTAGCGGTCCACCGTCGTCGGCCCCTTGGTGTCGATCAAATCCTTGGATTTGGAGAACGCGTGGTCGCTGGTCTGCGGGTCGGCAATCGGCGGCTGCCAGGTGGCGCGCAAGGGCTCGCGACCAGGGCCTTCGAGTCCGTAGGCCAGCACGCCATGCTGGGCGTGGCCGCGCTCCAGGTCTTGCTGGAACTGGTGCGGCGCGCTGGAGTCGGCGCGCACGCTGGGGGTGGCCGTGGGCCGTTCGGCGGGCACGGCTGTCAGGTGACCGAGCAAGACTTGCAGGCGACGTTGGGCACTCATGCACTACTCCTGGGGCGTTTGGTCGAACGGGATGGTCAGGACTTGTTCGCGTTCTTCTTGGTGTCCTCGATGGTCTTGAGCCGGCGGTGCACGGTTTCCATGATCAGACCGTCTTCCTTGCCACTGGCGCGGTGGATTTCGTTGATCGAGTGACCCAGGTTGCCCACGGTCTTCATGTTCATGTAGGTGCGCGCCAGCAGCCCCGGCACACCGGGCAGCAGGAACAGCGGCGCCTTGAGCATCATGTTCATGCCCAATTGCCGCGCGGCGCTGCCCGACTCCAAGCCCAGGTGTTCCTGTAGCCGCTCCTCGACTTTGGCCGGCCCTTCCTGGTACACGCCGCGCGCGACGGAACCGGCCTTGCGCACCTTGTGGTAGGTCTCGACCGGCTTGTAGGGCGCCTCCTTGATCACCTGCTGAACCTTCTCCTTGCTGCCGCTGTACACGTCCTCGCCGCGCTCTTCGCCGGAGGTGTGGTGCCAGTACTTAGCCAGCTCATGACTGCGGTGCACGTGGTAGGGCAGTTCCCACTGCATCGGGTTCATGCCCTTCACGAATTGGGTCACGGGTGAACTGTTGCGCACCTTGGTGCTGCGTTTTTCCAGTTGCTGATTGGCCTGCGCGAAGAGGTCGTCGGGCGGTGTCTGAGGTGGCGGCTCGATGGGCGTGTGTTCGGCTTGCGGCCCGTAGCCCCGGCCTTTCAGGTAGGAGTCGGCCATTTGCGTCAGCACGCCGCCGATCACCATGCCTCTGACGTACTTTTGTGGGTTGATGCCAAGCAGGTAGTTGGCCAATCGTTGTCTTGCCATGATGAGTCCTCGATTAGTTTTGGAATTGCCAAAGGAGACGGGTACCTTGTGCACAGGTGACCTGAAGTCGCCCTTGTCACGGGGCGCCGGATTGCAACTTAAGAGCCATTGCGCGTTCTGCGTTCGTCGGCGGCATGCACGTTCTTGGCCGGTGGTGTTGGGGGCGTTTCACACACTCAGCAGGGGTGACCCTACTGCGGCGCAGACGCGCAGCAGGCGGTGTTCCAACTCATCGGGTGCGCTGGGGGTCGCCGCGTCGGTCAGCGGCAAGTGCAAGAATTGGTAGGCCGCATCGCCGCCTTGGCCCTGGTGTGCCAAGAGCACAAAACCGGCGCGCGCAAGAATGCGCTGCGACCGGATGTTTTCCCGATACACCGAGGTGAACACATGGCGCATGCCACGGACCCGCAGGGCGCGGCACAGCAGCGCCACGGCGCGTGTGCCCCAGCCGCGGCCTTGGTGGTCGGCGCCGATCCAGAAATGGATGTGGGCCATGTCCTCCAGCACACCAAAGCCCACCGACCCGACCAGACCCGCGTCGTGGTGCAGCACCGCAAACTCGGCGCCTTCGCCCTGGGAAATATCGTCCAGATAGGCTTGCACCTCACCCACGGTGGCGATGGATGGCAGACCGACCAACGGCGCCGTAAGCGGGTCGCGAAATTGGTGCAACCAAGCGCCGAAGTGGAGTTGGTCCAACAGTTCAAGCCGAAGTTCGTCTGCGGGCCAGGTGTCATCCATGTGCCAGGGCTGATGGCGGTGGCGCCGTTGCCGCCGCTCCAAAAAAGCATCCAGGTCCCGCGCTGCGTCGTCTTGCGGACAGCATGCCAGGTAGCGCGCCAGGTGCCATCGCGCCCCTGGCGTGTCCCCGGTGGCCAGCGCCAGGTGGGCGCGTTGCAGTTCCAGCGGCGCAGCGTGCGTGGGCGTGGCGTCGCTGTCTTGCAGCACCTGTCGCGCCAGCGGCCAATCGCCCAACTGCAAGAGCAGGTCCACCAGGGCCACGCGCAGGGCGTCGCTGCACTGGGTGCGCGGCAATTGACGCCAACTCAGGGCCAGGCTGTGGCGTAACGCGGCCAGCGTGGCCTCGCTGGCGCTGGCGAATACCTCTGGCTGCAGGGCTGGCACCTGCTGCAGCAACGAGGTGAGTTGCCATGGGTCGTAGCCCGAGCGGCGCAACTCGAAATTGAGCTGTGTCAGCGCGTGGCATGGCGTGGTGGCGCTGGCCCACCAGCGGTCGGCGGGGTGACCTGCGTCAGCGCACGCCAGCAGGCCTTGCCAACTGGCCTCGTCCAGGCCCACCCGGTCATCGCGGCAGGCCAGGTGCACCACTGCGTCGAGTTCGCCGCAATGCAAATTGGCCACCCGCGCGCCGGCCTGTTGCTGGTGCCAAGCCAGGGCATGGAAGTTGACCGGTAGTTGCAATTGACCGGGCGTCCCCTCATTTGGGGGGGTCAGGGCGCCTTCGCGGATGTGCCGTTCATCGGGCACCCCACGGTCGCTTGCCAGCAGCAGGTAGCAGCCAGCGGAGAAGTCGGCCAGCGCGTCTGCCATCGCCAGGCTGGCTTCAGACAGCAGGATCGGCGCCCTGGTCACGCCCACGCGGTAGTGCTCCAGCAGCAAGGCGTCGCTGCCGCAGCGCGCGGCGTCGGTGTCCACGCCGCGCCAGGTGTAATCCAGGCGATGCGGCTGCGTGGCCTGCTCGGGCGGTCGCAGCGCGGCGTGGGCCTGCATCAGTTGCCCGTAGTGCGTGCCGTGTAGTTGCATCGGCAGGTTCGACAGGGCACCGGCGCACAGGGCCACCACCGGGTTGCGCGCGCCAAACAAGGCAAAGCGGCTGGCGCCCAACAGCAGCGGATGGCCGGTGCGCGCCCGCCAGATCGCCCGGTCGAGCCAGCCGCGTTGCACGAAAGGCTGCAGCTCGGGTTGGCGCAGCCAGGCGTCAACCTGGGCGGTGGCGCCATGCAAGGGACACAAGACGTAGCGCAGCGGCCAGCCCAGCATGCCACGCGCCTGCAGCGCGCGCTCCAACGCCGGCAGCATGCCGCAGGCCAGGCCCGCATCGGCCGGCGCGAAATCCAACACGTACAGGGCTTGGCTCAGGTCCAGGCCACCGAGCCGCTCCATGCGGCTCCAGTGCATCACCAGCAACTCCGACCAGGCTTGCACCAAGCGGGGCGATACCAACAAGGAGGCGGCCAGTTGAGGCGGCGCGCGCAACGGCGCCACGGCCTGATCGAAGGTCTGGTCGGTCGCCATGGGGTCTGGTTGGTCGGCGGACGCGACCGGAACGGTGTTCTTGACGGCTTGCATGCGGGGCTCCTTCACTGTGTGGCGGCTTCGCCGCTTGGCACTTGCAGCCCCAGCAGCTCGAAAATGTTGAGTTGCCCGCCCATGCGGATAAACACCTCCTGGTACAGCTCGGCGGTGCTCAGGCGGCCCCACTGCACGGCACGCTGCACCAGGTAAGGGGTGGGGCTGTGGGGGTCGGTCTGCAACAGGGTACTGGCGGCCTGCTCCAGCAGGGCGTAGGCCTGGGCGCGCGCGTCGGCGCTGCTCGGGGGGCTGGCTGGCGCCGCTTGCGCCACGGTTGGGAGGCGCGGCGCAGCCGGGGCCGTTGCCACCTCGCCGACCAAACTGGGCGCGCTTGGCAACAGACCACGGCGGTGCAACTCGCCTTCCACCACCGCCAACATTTGTTTGAGCAAGCCGGCCAGGCTGGCCAGGCTGGGCTTGTCGTCGCCGAAGCAGTCGTCCACGGTTTGCGTGAGGCACAGCACGGCCTGCAGGCTCCAGCGCAATTCGGTGTGCAGCGCCAGGTGATGCGTGGCCGGGCTCTGGGCCATGGCGCTGTGGATGGCTTGCAGCGTGGTTTCACCCTCGTTCGCCCCCACGGCGGGTTTGAGCTGTTCGCGCCGCCAGGCCGCCTCGCGCTCAGCCCAGCCATAGTTGAGACCCTGGACAACATCGGTCAACGGGACCTGCTTGAGCGCCGGCAGCAGCTTCTTGTTGATCCAGCGCAGCACATTGGCGCGGTGGGTGCAGCCACCATCCGCCTCTTGTGGATGAAGACCTTGCCAGAAACGGCGGATCAGCTCGTTCATCAGCACCAAGGCCGGCGCCAGGCCGGCAAAACCGCATTGGTGCAACTGGGCTTCGAGCAACCAGGCGGCGAGTTGCAGGTCTTTGCTCTGGCGGCGCAGGTTGTCGGCGGCGGTGTTGCTCACCGCCGCCCAGTCGGCGCGTTTGAGCTCGCACTGCCACGGCCCTTGCGGCAGGCTCGCGTCGTCCTCGCGCCGGGCGCTTTGGATGGCGTGGTAGACGCCGCTGCTCTTGACGCAGTAACCCGCTGGGTGCTGCGCATCAATCGGCTCCAGCAAGTCCGCCAGCGAGCAGTGCAGGCGTTGCGCGAAGTGTTGCTGGGCGTGTTCCAGAAGTTCGGTGTTCATGCTGGTTTACCTCGACGTTGTTGCAGGGATGGGGTTGGCTGGCGCGGCCGGCGCCGTGCGCGGGAAAGCTCCGGGCCAGTTGACGCTGACCGGTGTTGGACCCTTGCTGTCATTGGCCGACAGGTTCAGCCCCAGGTACAGCACCGCCTGGCTGGGCGCGCTGCTGACCGGCGTGCTGTCGGTGCGGATCACCGGCACCACCAGTTCGAGCAGCCGGCGGTTCGGGTCGTTGGGGTCGCTGGCGGGTACCAGCTTGGGTTGAAAGCGCTCCAGCAAACGCAGCAGCGCCCAGTTGCCGCCGCTGGAGAAGCCCGCGCTGGCCCCGTCGATCACCAGACCGCTGGCGGTCGAACTGCTGGTGGCCACTGGGCGCCAGACCGAGCGTTCGGCCCAGTTCAGGTTCAGCTCCAACGCCTGGCCAAACGGCCAGTCCAGCGTGGGCGCGCTCAGGCTGGGGTAGTTGATGACCCGTGCACCGGCGCTCAGTGACCAGCTCACTACCTGGTTGCCCAGCGCCGCGGCGTTGCTGGCACCGCCGGCGCTCGGCGTTGGCTGGGCGCGAAAGCTCACGGCCAGGCGCAGCGGCTGGCTGGCCGGCGTGGCGCTGAGGCTGCCGCGCAGGAAGGCCGCCACCTGGTCCAACTGATTGATGAAGTCGAGTTGGCTCTTCCACTGGCTGCGGTCCACGCCCGACAGGCTTTGCTCCAGGCTGGCGCGCTGCAAGTCGTAGTCGAGGAAGAAGGCCTTGGTGCTGCCCAGCGAAGCTTCGCTCGCGTTGTCCAAGGTGCCAAACGGGTAACGCCCGGCCAGCTCAGTGCCAAAACGTTTGGCCAGGCGGTTGTAGGCGTCGGCGCTGGTGGTGGCCTGACGGTTGGTGCACAGGGCGCCAAGCCATTGCAACAGGCTCTTGCGCCGGCTGGAGAACAGGTCGTTGCCGTAGTCCGGCGGCGTGTAAGCGGCCAGTTGTTTGGCGCAGTTGGCGTAGCTCAGGTCGGCCACGGTCTTGAGAAACAAGCTGTCGAGCGCGCCGACCTGGCCGGCCGGCTCCTTGAACTGCACATAACTGTTCAACTGGTTGATGCTGTTGGTCCAGTAGGGCAGCGACTGGGTGTTGTCGCGTTGCGCGTCGTTGATCCCGTCGGTGTTGCGCAGCAGCGCGGTGAAGGGGTTGGCGTAGCCGGTCAGCACCTGGGCGCGCGCCATCTGGCGGCCCAGGTAGTCGCGCAGCACTGGTGTGCTGCCCAGGCTGACCAGCGCGCCGTCGGCCGGCCCGGCCTCGGGTTGGTAGAGGCGGCTTTGGTCCACCAGGCTTGACACCCGCGCCAGCGCGTCGGATGCAAAGTCGCGCGTGCATTGCGACACCACGGCGCCGCTCTTGGCAAAGCCCAGTTGGCGGTACAGCCGCAGCGTTGCCAGCAAGGGTTGCAGCGCTTGGCCGAAGGCATTGCTTTGTTCCAGCAGTTGCTGGTCGGCGGCTGATACTGCGTCCAGGCCCAGCAGCACCGGCGGCGCGCCGGCTGAGGCCTGCGCGGCGCGCAAGGCGTCGTTCATCACCTGTTCAAGCTGGTCGCTGGCGACCCGCACAAACAGGGGTTGGCGCGCGCTGGGCGTGCCCAGCGGGGCCAGTGCCTGCGTGGTACTGAACTGCTGGAACTCGCGCGCGTAGGACTCGGCTTTGCCCACATCCACGGTGCGCCAGGCCGGCGCCGACTTCAGGCAGGAGAAGGCCAGCGGCTGGCGCACCTGCATGAAGCTTTGGCTCAGCAAGGCGGCAAAACCGCGCACCTCGGCGCCCAGTTCGGGGTTCAACACCAGCGTGGCTCCCTTGCCCTGGGTGACCGCCAAGGCGCCGTAGGGCGCCATCTGCATACCACGCAGCACCGCCATCGCCGGTTGGTAACACTTGGCTTCGCCGTACCGGGGCAAGGCCGACAGCAGCGTGGTCGGGTACTGGTAAGCCTGCACCAGCGGGCGCAGCAGCCGCTCCAGCTCGCGCGCATCCTGGGTGCAGGGGTTGTTGGCCGGGTCAGAGGGTAGCCAGCTCTGGCTGACCCAGCTCAGCCAGGAGGTGAACCAGCGGCTGTTGTCGGCCACCGGCGGGTTATGCGCCTCCAGCCGCGCCAGCAGGGTTGGCCCCATGGCCACCTCTTGCAGCAGCGCCTGCTGCAACTGTAGCGACAGTGCTTGCAGTTGCTCGGCAAACGAGGCCCGCATGCGCGCGGGCAAGGGCACTGCGGCGCTGTAGGGCACCTGTTGCAGGGCCTCCCGCACCAGGCCACGGCCTTGCAGCGCGGTACTGGGCAGCGGCGCGTGGTAGAGGTACTGGCTGAGTTGGTTGAGCGCTTCGAGCTTGCTGTCGGGGCTGGCCGAGGGCACTGCCAGCAAGGTGTCGAAGCGGCGCAAGTTGAGTTCCAGGCTTTGCACCGCCAGCGCCTGAACCCGAATCGTGGCCAGCAGGCGGGCGTAATCGGAGCCCTGCACCGCGATGCCCGCCAGCGTGGCCTGGCTGGGCTGCGGCAAGGCGCTGTGCAGCGTGGCGGCGCGTTGCTGTAAGGCGCAGGCCAAGGCCGGGAACACGCTGCGCGCCAGCACGCTGTCGGCCACCGCCTGCACCGCGCGCTGGTGGGCGCGCCAGTCGAACCAAGACAGGGGCAGGCTCAGGTACAACAAGTGTGTGTCCATCGCGGCGGCTTGGCCCAGCGCCTGGTCGAGCTCGGCCTTGCCGATGCAGGCCTCGCTGGCCACTACCGCTGCCTGGGTTTGACGTATCTGGGTGATGGCCTGCGTCAGCGTGCCGACCTGCTGGTCCAGGCGCCAGGCGCCAGCACCCAAGGCCAGCGTCAACAGGCCGGCCGCCAGCAGGCCGGCCTGCTGAAGCCGGCGCAGCGTCTGGTCGCGTGACCAGATGGATTGGCGCGCGATGCGCGCCAGTCCCCGCTCCGCCAGCACCTTGGCCTGGAACAGATCATCGACAAAGGCGATGTCGCCGCGTACACCCTGTGGCGGCGCGGCGCTCGGCTGCACGTTACCGGTGAAGAAGACCCCCCGGCAAAGAAAGGACTGGTCCCAACTGCTGTCTTGAAACACTTCGGCCAGGTAGGCGCTGGCGTGGACACGCAATGCCTCCAGGTGGCGCGGGTAGAGGAAAAAGGCGTCCGCCTCGCCAATCTGCGCCTGCACCGCCGCCGCCTCCACCTGCAAGGTTTTGTGCCGCTCCACCAAGTCGGCCCAGGCCTGATCGAGCCACTCGGTGGCCACCGCTTGCTGCACGCCACCGGGGGCCGAGCAACCCTGCAACTGGTTGCGCAAGTCATTCGGAAACACCCGCCAGTACGGCGCGAAGCCGTCGATCAGGTCGCACTGGCTGATCACCACGTAGACCGGCAGCAGCAGGCTCAGTTGCTGGCGCAGGTCTTGCAGTTGGCGCCGCGCGTCTTGCGCCAGCCGCAGGCGCTGCGCGGCATCGCCGCTTTGCAGGGCCTGGGCCGAGACCACCAGCACCACCCCATCGAGCGCGCGCTCGGGCCGCAACGCGCTCAAGGCCGTGAGCAAGTCCTGCCAAGACCTGGCCTGCGCGGTGCCGGCCGGGGCCGCGCTGAGCTGACCCTCGGGGTCGATCAGCACGCCCTGCGGCAAACTGTGCCAGGCAGTGCCGGGCAGCTCTGGGCGGGCCACGGCTTGTGCGTCGGAGTGCTGTTGCACCCAGCGCAGGGACGCAAGCAGGCTGCTCTTGCCGGCCGAGGCTTGCCCCAGCAAGATCACCCAGGGCTGGCGATAACGCTGCGCGCTAGGGGTGGTGAGCAGCCGGCGCAGGTAGGGCAGCACACCTGTCAGCAGTTGGCGCCAGGTGCTGAGCGCGCCAGGCTTTTGCGGCGCTTGCGCGCCCACCACCGCCGGTGCGGCTTGGCGCGCGCGCGCCACCAACCACGCCGCCAGCAGCGCCAGGACAGCGCCGCCAGCCGTGAGGGAGGTGAACAGCGTGCTCATCGGGGGCTCCGTGCGTGCGCCGCCAATCAGCCGCTGTTGAGCCGAAGCAGCGGCTGCACCAGCCACAGCCACAGCAATGACGACAGCAGCAAAAAGCCCCAAGCCCACCAACGCGCGGCGCGCAGCCAGGGGGCGATGGGGGCGATGCGCGGGTCGGCGCTGCCGACCACGGTGTGCGCATAGGCCTGCGGGAACAGCACCGGCGCGTAGGCTGGCGGGGAGTGGCCGTTGACGAAGCGCCACAGACGCAGGCGCAGCACCTCCAGCGCTGCCTCACCCTGTTCGCCCCGGTACATGCCCTTGAAGCCCAGTTGCAGCGCCAGCAGGAAGCAAGACGCCAGGTCGCGTGTCAGCGCGTCGCGCGTGGGCGAGGCCAGCACCTGCTGTGCCCGCTCAAAAAAGCGCTGCCCGGCCAAGCGCGAGCCAAACAGCCGATGCTCCAGCAACACCGACAACCAAGCCTGCTGTGCTGGCCAAGCCAGTTCGAAGATCAACACTTCGTCGGCCAACGCCGCCATCAGGTAGCTGGTTTGACCGTACAGGCGCAACTGGGCCTCGGTGCCTTGCTGGCGCAGGCTGCGGCGCTGCGCCAACAGCAGTTCGGCCAGTCGCGCGCTGGTGGCGCGGGCCAGCGCCGGGGCGTCATCCGGCTTGGGGCCACCCTCGGCCAGGTAGTCGGCCAGGGTGCCGCGCTGGGCCTGTTGTTTGATGCGCGCCACCTCCTCGTAAAAGGCCGCGAACAAGCCCAGCAGCAAGGCCGGTGGCGGGCAGGGGTCGGGCGTGTCCACGGCGTCACGCGCGCGGGTTGGTGGCACCAACGCGGCGCGTCTGGTGCAGCAGAATCGCCGCCGGCTTGAGGCCGCTGCCCTCGGCGCAACCGTCGATCACCAGCGTCTGGCCGGCTTGCAGCAAGGCCAAGCGGCCTTGGCCGGGCAGGTCAAAGTGCGCGTTGTCGATGGCGAACAGGGTGCTGCTGGTGGGCAGCTTGCGCCGCGCCATTTCATCGTTGTCCAGCAGGAGGGGCCGCGCTTTGACGCGTGCGCGCAGCGCATCGTCCAATACGTTGGCGCTGGCGATACAGGCGTCTTGCAGCCAGCGCAGCAGCGCCAGGCGGTCACTCTGGCTGGCGGCGCGGCCATCGGGCAAACGCAGTTCCACCACCACTTCGTTGCCACAATCGGGCGGCAGCAAGCGCGAGAAGCGGTTGCCGTCTTGCTCGAACTCCAGAAAGGCGCCGTTGCTGTGGATGTAGCTGAGCTTGCGCACCACGTAGTCCAGGGCGCGGCGAAATTGCGGCTCGCAATGTTCATGGTGGTAAGCGTCGAGCAGCGGTGGAATCGGGTTGAGGCCAAAGCCCGCCATGGCGCCGACCACCTGCGCCAGGCTGTCGTAGACCTCGATCGGCCGCGCCTCGGGCCGGCTGCAGAGCAGGGCGAAGTGCGGCAACACGGCGGCCAGGCGGCGCGCGCCCTCCAGGGCGGCGCGTTCGCCGTTGCTGCCGGCGTCGTCGCCGGGCCCGTCGTCGCCACGGTTGCCACATAACTCGCGCAGCTTGGCCCACAGCGCGTCGTTGACGATGTGCAGGCGCCGGCGCAGGCTCAGGCGCCCCAGCACGTCGGCGGCCTGCCAGCGCAACATCGGTGGATGGTAGGAGCCCAGTTCGACCGCGCGCGAGCTGCTGTTGCGCAGCACTTCCAGCAAGGGGCAGGCGACGTACTGGGCGGCGATGGCGCGCGTGGCGCACAGCGAAATACGTGGCCGCAGCCGGTCCACCGGCACCGTGCCGACGCCGGTGTTCTCGTCAATGGCGTAGGCGCCTTGCACCAGGTCGTAGCGTTTGAGCGAGGCGTCGCGCCGGGTTGAGGCGGCGCTGCGAGCCGGCAACAACAAGGACACCCGCACACCCTTGGGGTTTTGCGCCAGCTCCTTGCTCAGGTTGATCTCCAGCGCATCAACAAAGCTGCCCGGAAACACCAGCGGCGTGCCGTCCGGCATCACGCACTCCAGGCGCAATACGCGCAGCGTGCCTTCTTGCAGTCTGTTGAGGTCGATCTCCAGCCTGCTTACGCCCCAGGCGTTGGGCACCCCTTGCGCAAGGCGGTAACGCAGTTGTTCTTGCCAGTACAGGTCGTTTTGCTGCAAGTGCTGCGGCGACAGCAACATGCCTTCGGCCCACTGCACCATATCGGGCAGCCCTTCGGTGACCGGCGCCGTGGGCACACTGGTGCGCGGCGTGGCCGGCGCGGGGGTGACGGCTTCGGGCTCTAGGGTCTCAAGCATGACGCTCTCCTTTGGGGGGTCGCTAGGTGCTGCAAGCCTGGTAGCGCACGACGGTGGCGGCCAGCGTGATCTGGGCGCACTTGAACGGCGTCAACTGGCCCATGGCTTGCCCGGCGGGGCTCAGGAAGTTGACGTAGCTGTAGACCGCCAGCGCCTTGCGGTGGCGCCCGGGCAGGGGCACCTCGGGCACACTGCTGGCCGGTGGCACTTGCAGGGACACCACGTCCAGCGACAAGGTCAGGCTGGCCAACAAGGCCGCCTTGTTGGCGAACCACTCCGGTCCAGTCTTGGGCAGCAGGCCGCGGGCGTTGTCGTCGTAGACAAATACCAGGTCGATGGCGGTGGCGCTGTCTTGGTTGGCGCCGAGTTCGGCCACCAGTTGCACCTGTTTCAAGGGCGTGGTCGGCGCGATGCCCAGCAGCTTGTCGAGCATGGCGCAGCCACTCAGCGCCACGGCCAGCGCCAACAGGGTGAACAGGCGCGGCGCGGGGCACATTGGAGTACCTTCGTGCTGCGCACGGCGGTGCGAGCTTGCTTGGGGACGACCCGGCGCGGCGCTCATGGCGTTAACTCAACACCAGCACGCACACTTGCGAGGGCGTGATCGACATGCCGGGGATGTTGATCAGGTTCTGAATCGTCAGGCTGGTCAGGCGGGTGGCAAACACCCCTCCAAAGCAGACCTTGAAGCTGCCCAGCACATAACGGTCCGGACCCATGTCGTCGTTGGAGATGATGCCCCCGGCCAGGCCCAGGTCGTCACCCTGGCTGAGGGTGCCCTGGGTCAGCAGGTTCTCCGCCAGACCGCCGCCAATGACCACGCAGAACTGCGAGGGGATGTGCGTGATCGACAGCGCGAAGTTCGGGTAGGGCAGCGGTATCGGCCCGGCCGGCGTGGGGGTCTTGCAGACGTCGGGAAACGCGAAGTTAAGCACGCACAGGCTGGTGTTGGCGAACATGGTGGTGGCCCTTTCCAGGCTTAGCCCAGGCTGATGCGCTCGGCGTCGAGCTTCATGTCCTGCTCGGCGGTGATCAGCGTTTGGCGGCCGTGCACCCGCAGCAGTTGCGCGACCTGCAACACACAGTGCTGAACATGGGTGACCAGGTGCTGGGCGTTGTGCACCATGGTCTGCGCGGCGCTGCTCAGAATGTGGCGAGCGTTGAGCGAGACCGCGCCGTTGGCGGACGTGAGTTCCACATCCCCCAGGCTGCGCAGGGCAATCTGCTGCGTGCAGTTCAGTTCCACGCTGCCCTGCGCAATCGCCAACACTTGCGCACCCGGCACCGACAGTTGCGCGCGGTCCGCTTGGCTGCGCCACAAGACCTGCGTGATGTAGCGCCCCGACGGCGCTTGCAACAGCAGCACGCCGTCGCCGGGCTCGGGTGTCAGCAGGCAGGAGGCGGCTTGTTGCGCCAGCCGTCCGTCGCTCAGGCGGTAGTGGCCCGGCGCCAGGCACTGGCTCACTTGCGACTCGGCCCAGCACAGCTCAGGTGTGGGCAGCACGCGCGGCGGCAGGGCTTCGAGGGTGTTGAGATGTGAGGCGTTCATGGAATATCTCCGTCATTGCGAGCGCAGCGCGGCAATCCACCGTGGCGTGCCGCAAACATGGATTGCCGCGCTGCGCTCGCAATGACGGGCTTGCATGCGTTGCACGCGCCATGACGGCCTTGCGCGCGGCGCGTCGGGGTGACTTCGATAGCTGTCATGAGCACTCCATTTCCAGGGAACGTTGTTCGGCGGCGACCAAGGCTGGGTCGGTGCCGCGTGCGTTGGCCAGGTCGGCGCCGCTGAAGTTGCTGTCAACCCAGCGCGCGCCGTGAAAGTTGGCGCGCGCCAGTTGGCAGCGGCCAAAGTCCACTTGCTGGCCCTGGGCGTGGGCAAAGCGGCTGTAGCGCAAATCGCCATCGACCAGGCTGACTTGCTCCAAGCTGGCGTGATCCCATACCGTGCGGGCGAGCTGGGCGGCGCGCAAACTGACCTGCTTGAGCTGCGCTTTTTGCAGCACCGCGCCTTCCAGTTGCGCACCCTCCAGCCGCACCCGCGTGAACTGGGCCTGCGCGAACAGGCCACGCGGCGCGATCAGCCCGGTCAAGTCGCTGTCCTTGAAACACGCCTGGCAGGCATTGCACTCCGTCAATTGGGCGCCGCTGAGATCGGTTGCCGAGAATTCGGCGCCTTGCAGGGTGCAGCGTGGCAAGGCCATGCCGCTCAGGCACAGGCCGGAGAAATTGGCCTTGATGAACAGGCTGCTGTCGGCCAGTAGGCCGCCCAGCTTGGCCTGGCGCAGGTCGGCGCCGTTGAGCGCGGTCTGCACCAAGTGGGCACCGGCCCATTGGCTGTCGTTCCACTGGCAAGATGCCAAGGCGCTGCGCAGCAGGTGCGCGCCCTGCCACTGCGAGCCATTCAGCGGGCATTGCGACCACAGCGACTTCTCCAGTCTTGCGCCGCGCCAATCGCTGTCGTGGAGCGGGCAATCTGACAGCGCCAACAAGCTCGCCGGCGTGTCGTTCCAGCGCGAGCCCCGCAGATCGCATTGCGAGAAGGTGACGCTGTGCAGCAGCGCGCCGCGCCAGTCGGCGCCGCGCAGGTCGCAGTGGATGAAGGTGGCGCCTTGCAGCGCCGCCGCTTGCCAGCGCGAATGACGCAGGTCGCATTGGTTGAACACTGCGCCCTCAAGTGCGTGGCCGCTGGCGTCCAGCTCGGGCAAGGACTGCGCGTGAATCGGCCGACCCAGGCGCAGCCAACGGTCGATCAGGGTCCAGTCCGCGGCGCTCATTGCAGCACCCTCTGGGCGTCTAGGCGCAGGCCTTCGGTGTTGGCCCCAAGCAGACCAATTTCGGTCAACTCGGCGTGGTACAGGTTGGCTTGGCGCAGGTCGGCGCGGGTGAAGTCGGCCTTGCGCAACAGCGCCTGGAAGAAGTCGGCGCCTTGTGCCTTGGCGCCCACCAACTTGGTTTGCATGAACAGGCTCTTGGGGAAGCAGCCATCCGCAAGACTGGCGCCGCCCAGGTCGGCGCGACTGAGGTCGCACTGGGACAAATAGGCCCCGTCGAAATGGACACCGCGCAACTGGCCGCTGGGCCAACTGCAACGCTCGGCCTTGACGGCGCGCAGCTCGGCGCCGGTCCAATCACTGTTGCCGCCTTGCAGTTGGCTCAGGCGGGCACCCTGCCACTGGCTGTGGCCCAAATCGCAGCCCAGCAGGGCGCTACGTTGCCACTGGGAGCGCGAGAAGTCCGCGCCTTGGGCCTGCACGGTCCAGGCCACCACCTTGTTGAAAGTCGCGCCGCGCCAGGTGCTGCCGGTCAACGCCGCCTGGGTCAACACCGTACCGTCCAGTTTTGACTCATCAAAGCAGGCTTGTGACAGATCGGTCTGGTCCAGCAGGGCCGCGCTGAGCGTGGCACCAGCGGCGTTGGCGCCCGGCCAGCGTGCCAAGGTGGCGCGCACTTCGCCCAACTGGGCCCGTTCAAAGCAGGTGCAGTGGGCCACGCTGGCGCACAGGTTGGCTTGGCGCAGGTCGGCCCCGCTGAAGTCGGCACGCGACAAGGTGGCCTGGGTCAGCACGGCCCCGTGCAACTGGGCGCCGCGCAGGCTGGCACCACTCAAGTCGGCGTATTCCAGCAGGCAGCCCGACAGGTCGAGGCCGTCCAATTGCGCACCGTGTAAGTTGGCGCCGCTCAGGTCACGCCCGGCCAGTGGCACACCGGCACGCACCCAGGCCAATACCTGCGCGCCCAACTGCGTGGCCAGATCCGGTGCCAGGCGCTGCGCCGGTGCAATCGGCGTGGGCGAGGCGTGACGTGCCTGGGCTTTCATCGCCAGGGCCATTTGCGCCGGGCTGCTGGCGGCAGGATCGGCGGGGTTGGTTGCGCTGGTGCAGTGAGCGGACTGCACGAAAGCCAGCGAGGCCAGGGTCTGCGCGTCGGCGCTGCCATCGGCGCGCGCCAACACCTGTTGCCAGGTGGTGGCACTGGCGGATGTGTCGCTCGCCAGTGGGGCCGTGCTGGCGTCGTGGCTGGCATGGGTGGCGCTGTCAGCCAGCGTCGCGTGCAGTTCGCCCAGTTGCTGTTGCAGGGCTTCGCGCTGGGCTTGTGCGCGGGCTTGGGTGTCTTGCTGCAGGGTCTGCACCTGCAGCATCAGGCCCGTCAAATCCATGTCGCCACTGGCCACGGCGGCCGCGCTGGGTGGCTGCAACAAGGGCGCTTGGGCTTGCGGGGGTTGGTAGTCGGCCGGTGGCGTCAGGCCACTCTGTTGCCAAAAGGCCTGGGCAACCTCGTCCAGCCGCGCCTGCTGGGCGGTGGTGTCGGGCGCGGCCGGCGCGGTGCCTGGCACGCTGGGCGCCAGTTGCGATTCATTGAAGGCGTGCATGCCGGCGCTGGCGCTGTCCAGGCGCAGACGGGCCACCTCGGCGTAGTGCGACGGCGGCAATGCGGCCTGGGCGCTGTCTTCGTAGGCCAGCAGCAAGGCCTGCACGTCCAGGGCGTCGCTGTCGGCCACGCTCAGTTGCCCGCGCCAGGCGGCAACGCCCAACTGCTGGCCGGGCAGCAGCCAGACGGTGTCGAGTTGCAGAGCGACTTCGCGCAGTTCCGACGTGGCGTGGTCCAGCGCGAAGGCGCGCACGCGCTGGCTGGGCAGCGTGCCTTGTAGCACCGCATGCTCGGGGTGCATGCCGCTCAAGCGGTAGACCTCGCAACCGGTCAGGCGCTCCAGGCGTTGATCGAGCGGCGCCTGGTTGTACAAGCGCCAGTCCAGATCACGCGGCAGGCCAGGGTAGTCTTGCTGCAACCAGGCTGGGCCGTAACTGCCGGCGTAGCGCTTGCGTGGCTCCCAGTCGATCGGCATCGGTCCCAAACCGGCTGGCGCGTAGCTGCCACCGTGGCCGCGCACGGGCGCATCGGCGTACTCCAGGTTGGGCATGTCGCCCTGATTGGCGCCGATCAATGCCGCCAGGCGGTTGGCGTGGTAGCCCTTGCCTAAGGGATTGGCCTCAAGGCCGGGACCGCCATAGGCGTGCGCCCAGTCCAAGGGCATGCTTTGGAACGGCGCTGGTGGGTCCACCGAGAACAGCGGCACGCTGCCGTAGCGCCACTGCCGGTCGCCATGGACCATCAGCCGTTTGTCGATGGCACCCAGTTGCAGGCGCACCGGCAATTGGGTGACGGCCTGACCGGCGGGCGCGCAGGCCTGGCCCAGCACCATCACCTCGGCGCTGGCCTTGGGCATCACCTCATCGAGTGCTTGGCCGCTGGGCAAGACCTTCATCAAGCGCCCCCATTGCGGCGCCTCGGGCAACAGGCGCGCGCTGGCCGGCACGCCCAGCGTGAAGAAGCCCAAGCCCACCACCACCAGCCGGTTCTCGCCATGCTGCCGATAAGTGCGGTGCAGCAGGCCCAGTGACAGAGGTTTGATGATCTTCATGGCGCGTAGCTCACAGGTAGATCTGCAACTCGACGATGGTCAGCGACAACCCGGTGATGTGCATCGACGCCATGCCGGCGGCCAACTGCACCGAGATGCCCGCGCCGGTGATGTCGATCGAGGTGGACGAGCCCTTGATCGAGATGTTGGTGCTGCTGCCCGCCAAGGTCAGGTCGGTGCTGCTGCCCAGCACCGACAGGTTACTGCTCTCGCCGGTAACGGCCATGCGGGTGCTGGCGCCGGTCAGGCTCATCTCGCTGTGGCTACCCACCAGATTCATGGACGTGGACGCGCCGGTCAGCGCGGTGTTGCTGCTGATACCGGTCAGGCTGATGCCGGTATCGGCGCCGGTGAGCGAGGTGTGGGTTGACGCACCGGTGACGTTGACGCTGGTGCTCGCGCCGGTGGCAGTGGTTTGCGTGCTGACTCCGACCACCGCCGTGCTGGTGCTGTCACCGACCAGGCTGCTGCTGACGCTGACGCCCTCCATGCTGCCCTGAATCCGCACGCCGGTGGCGCTGGTGGTGGTGGACACGCCGGTGGTGGACAGGCCCACGTGCGCGCCCAGCGTCTCCAGGCTCTGGCTGGCGCCGGTGGTGGAGGTGCTTTGCACCAGCGCCTGGGTACTGGTGTTGGAACTCAGCACCGCCACGGTGCTGATGCTGGTGGCGGTGTCGGTCACCAGCGAGTTGCTGGTGGTGTTGTCGAACACGGTCTGGCTGGAACTGGTGGCGCCGTGGTGGGTGCTGTAGGTCGAGCCGTAGGAGTCGGACTTGCTGAGCAGCCCGCTGGCGCCGCTCTCAGAGGTGGCGTAGCTGTAGCTGGCGCCTTGCGAATACGAGGTGTCGCGAAACTGCCCGCTGGCGTATTGGTCGCGCACGATGCCGGTGGCGCGGTTCAGGTCGGCTTGCGAGGTCAGGCCGAAGTGGATGCTTTGGCCATCGCCATAGTTGGTCGAGTAGGCACTGCCGACATTGGTGTTGGCGGTCCAACCCGAGGGCTTGACCACTTTGCTGCCGTTGGCCTGCACGATGCTCTGGATCTCCGGCAATTCGGACTGGTCCTGCGCCCGCGCCACCAGCACCAGGGCGCCGATCTCGGGTGCGGTTTGCATGTGCGGGGCAAGTTTCACCCACACGCCGGGTGCGTCGTCCGGGTCGCTGGAAAACACCACGCAAACCCCTTGAGCCGACAGCGTGACCAAGGTGGCGTCGGTGTCGATCAGGCTGCTGGTTTCGGGGTCGAAGTTGGCTTTTTCGTAGTAGCGCCAACTGGCCGGCGCCGAACTGGCCGAACTGTGCGCAACCACCCGAGCCAGCACCGCGCCCTGTTGCGTCTCTTGCAGCGAGAACGGCGTGACCAAGGTGCGCGCATCGCCGGAGCGGAACTTGTTCTGGTAGGCCCCATCCAGCGTGGCCTGGTGTTCCACCTGGGTCAGCACCCAGTTCTGGCCTTCGAGCGCCGGCCGCACCGGCGCGGGCGACTGGCCTTCGCGTGGGAACTGCGTGGTGCTGAATTGGTGCCCGCAACGCAGGTAGGGGCAGTAGCTCGACCCGCTGAACTGGCGGCTGGCGCTGTCCAGGCAGTCCTGGGTGTTGCTGGCAAAGTGGTCGGCCTCGGCGTCGCTGCAGCCGTATTGGTAGATCAGGTATTGGTTGAACGGCAACTCGCCGGGGTCGTTCTGGGTGCTGGCGCGGTAGCTGTGAAAGCCGGCCACCGGGTCCACTTCCCAGGCTGCTTCCTCACGCGTGCAAACGGTGTTGACCACGCTGCTGACCAGGCTTTGTTGGTAGCGGTAGTCGGAGATCACGTCCGGCTGGGTCAGCCCCAGTTCGCTTTCCCCGGTACTGCAGTAGCGCAGTGCTTGGTTGCCTGGCACGGCGCCGGGGTAGGCGGCGCGGTTGGCGAACAC
The DNA here is from genome assembly GCA_030685025.1 of Rhodoferax sp. Classification (GTDB taxonomy): domain Bacteria; phylum Pseudomonadota; class Gammaproteobacteria; order Burkholderiales; family Burkholderiaceae_C; genus Rhodoferax_D. Next base: position 8,439 of record JAUXWC010000320.1, on the reverse strand, counting down.
CACCGTATGGGTCCTGGCGGTGCTGGTGAAGAAGTAGTAGATGTGGGCCTTGGACATCAGGCGGCGCAGGAACTCGTAGTCGCTCTCGCCGGCCTGCAGCCAGTCTTGCACCCGCGTGATGGCGAGGTTGTCGGCGCCCACCAGGGCGTCGACGCAGTAGTCCAGGCGGTGCTGCTTGAGCAGGCTGTCGATCACGTCGCGCAGGTTCCTTTGGGCGTGAATGCGGTAGCGGTTGGTCAGGGTCAGCTTCCACAAGGCCGCTCGCATGGTCAGTCGGTAGACGCCGGGCTGTTCCATCGAAAAAGAGGCCGCGATGCCGTTGAAGAAGGACAGGCGCCGGCTTTCGTCCTGCTGTGCCAGCGCGTCCTGAAACCATTGGTTGGCCTGCTCGCGCGTGGCTTGCTGGCCTTGGCCGTCCAGGTCCGGGTAGTGAATCCCCACGGTCACCGATTGGCCCAGGATGTCGTCGAATTCGATCGCGGCGCCATGGTGCGGGCTGGTGTTGGCATGCAATTCCAAATCGAATTCGAAGGGCTCCGAGATACTCTCCTGACCCTGGAAACTCACCAAGCGGAAAGTCTCGTCGCTTAGCACCCGGCCGCCGGCCAGAAACAAGGCCACATGCAGGTAGACCACCGGCGCGGGCGTGATGGCGCGCACGGCGGTGGCGATGGGAGGCAGGGCGGCATTCATGGAGATTGCGGTGCGAAGGCGGGCACGCTCAGTCGTACCGTGCGCAGGCGGGCGCGCGCTCCGCGGTGCGGGTGACGCTGGCCGGGGCGGCTGCGGGACTTGAGCCAGGCGGTCTGGCCCAGGCGCAGGCCCGCCAGGCCGGGCGCCGGCTGGGCGGTCAGTCGCGATGGCGGGATGCCGCGCTCGGCCACCATGATCCGCAACTGCGCGTCGTGGCGGCGGTCCAGCATCAGCCGCACCAAGGCCGCAAGCGCGTCATAACCGCCGGCCAGCGTCGTCTGTCGGCCGCAGGCCACGGCGTCTTGTTCGAGGCGCCACTGCCGCTGCAGTTCACGCGCCGTCAGCTCGCGCCCCGGCGGGCGCAGTGGGTCGGGTGGTGGCTGTCTGGCCGATGGCGGCAACAGCCGCACCAGATCCAGGTAGCTGATCGGGCCAATGTTGATCCGCACGTCGGCCTGAACGTCCCACAGGCTACGTCCGAGCAAGGAGTCCTGGCCCAGGCGTCGCTGACCCAGCGGCTGCTCGTTGCTGGCGCCCAGCGCACGCCAAGCTGGCGTCAGGGGAATCAATTGCACCGGGCAACGCAGGTGTGCGCCCAGCACCTGCACCACCCCGGCGGCGCTGCGCCGGTTGTTGGCCAGCAATTCGCCGATGCCCAACCAGTTGCGTTCGCGCAGTGGCAATTGGCTGGCCGCGCTGTCGCTGCCCACGCCCATCAGCGCGCCCAGCCACTGCGCCTGCAAGGTGCGTTCGGGCAACTGGTTGTTCAGGCCCGGCTCGAACTCGGCGCGCGCCCGGTAGCGCAACACATTGATGCGGTGGTTGAAGAGGTCCAGAAAGTCGCGCATGCCGACTTGGCCAAGGCGCTCCAGATCGCGCATCCATTCGAGGAACGCCTCGGGCAAGGGACCGAGCACGCTGCCCACGCAGAAATCGGGCGTGCTGATCTGGACCCGGGCTGGGGCGGTCGGCGGGTCGGTGGCGTCTTGCAAGTTCAGCCAATCCGGCGCGCCGGGCCCGGGCAGCCAGGACAGTGCGCTGGCGTTGCGCCCGGGAAACGCGGCACTCAGGTCGGCGCAAAAACGCAGTGCCTGGTCGGGCGTCGGCGCCGGTTCATCGGCCTGCCGGGGGCGCAACAACACCCGCACCAGTTGCAGGAAGTCGAAGCTCTTGAAGTGTTCTTCCAGCGCGGTCATAACACGATCTGCGCCCCGGCCAGCGGCGCCCACTGCTTGACGGTTTGCTTGCAGTCCATGGTGGCCAGGCTCACTTCCACCACTGTGTTGACGCTGGCATACATGGCCATGAAGTGGCGCAGCACCATGGCAAACAAGACCACTCCGCCAGACTCGAACTGGGTGCGGTCCAGCGTGAGTTGCACGTGCAGGGCCTGCACCATGCTGCGGATGCCGTCGCGCACCAAGGGGCGCAGGACCGGTCGGCACTGCACATTGCGAATGCCGTCGATCTGCTTCACGCCCACGACTTGTGCCGGGCCGACGTGGCAGCGCAGCATGCCCTTGAGCGCGGCCAGCGCCTGCGGCCCATCGGCCAGCGAGAGGTGATTGAGTGACAACTGCGACACCAGGGCCCAGGGGCGCCTGCCCATCAAGGCGGGCGTGTCGTGGGGGGAAGGCCGGCCTACCAATGCCAGGCCCGTGACCGGTCCTGGCCCTTCCAGCATCAGAGCCTGCCCAGCTACCATGCGTTCGGGCAGGCGCCGGTTGGTGCACAGCGCGCGGCCACCAATCACCTCGGGCGGTGGCGCCGTGGGTTGGTGGCGCGTGTCCAGAAAGGAGATGTAGACCTCGGTGCCGGCGACCTGGCCGAGCTGGTTCTCCTCGCGCCGCAGCACGTAGAAATAGTCTTGAGATTGCAGCGATGCGGCGCTCTCCATCTCGAAGTAGGGCCGCAAGTCTCGCAATGTGCCATCGCTCTTGATTGAGTTGAGAGTCTGCAGCGCGTAGACCTCGCAGTGGCGGTGCCCCTGCACATCGGCGCGCAGCCAGTATTCGTACCGCGCATGGTCCAGCGTCAAGGGGTCGATACGCTGCAGGTAGAGGTTGACCAGGGGCACGCAATTGAGCTTGAGTGCTTGGGGCGTGGTTTGGCGTTCCGGCGCCACCGGGGCGTTGAAGTGAAAGAACAGATCGAAGCCGGTGTCCAGCCCGTCCAGGTCCAGCGCGCCGGTCTCGAAGAACATGAACTTCTCAGGGCAGGCGAAATACTCCTGCAACAGCCGGTGGCCCGGATGCATATTGGTCCGGCCCGGCAGCGCCGCCTCGTCTTCGGCGAAACCCAGCCAGTGCAAGTCGTGACCCTGCATGCGGCCAAGCGCCGAATCGTCGGTGCTGGCCAGGCTGACACCGACCAGGTTCACCGCCAGCAATTCATGCAGGAAGTAGGCGTTCTTCTGGGTCGGGTCGATGTAGAAGCGCAGCGCGCGATGCTTCAAGGACTTGATCGGCTCGGCACCCAGGCGGGTCACGCGCACGCGCAGCACCGACAGCGTGGCCTCGTCGTGAATGTGGACCGGAAAGGCATCGGGCTGCAGTAGCGCCACGTGGGTGACGGCCAGTGGTGTCAGCGGCAGTGCGATGCTGGTGCGCAGTTTGCACACCACTTGGTTGCCCTGGTCATCCAACACACTGGCATGCACCTGGCGTGCGCGCTCCAATACCGCGCCGTTGGCGCCATCGGGTTTGACCTGCACCTGCGCCACCGCCATGCACGGCAGCGGTGCGGCCAGATGTGGGTAGAGGTCGGCCAACATGGCGTTGGCCAACACGGCCTTGCTGGCCTCCATTTCGTACAGGACGCGCCCGGTCAGAAAGGCGAAGGCCTGCATCAGCATCTCGACCTGCGGGTCGCGCGCGCCACTTCCGCCAAGGCCCAGGGCACCGGCTTCGACCGGATGGGTCTGCGCAAACGCCTGGGTGTCCTCGCGCAAGGTCACCAGTTCGCGTTGGTAGTAGTCCTTGAGCTGGTTGCCGTAGGCTTGCATGGTGGCGCCTCGCTGGACCTAGCCCCGCCGGGGCAACTCAAAGCGGTAGGTGTCGGACTCGTCCTGGTCGGCGAGTTGCCCCTGCACCACCACCTGGAACGGCATCAACGCGCTGGCGGTGGCCGCCACGCTGACACGCACGTTGCGCAGGCGTGGCTCCTGGCTGAGGATCAACGCGCGCAGCGCCGCGCTGTAGCGCGCCACGTCCGGCCCGCAGGCATAACCAAAGCCGGCAATCGGCGGCAAGTTCATGCCCATCCGTTCCAGGCCTGCGTCGCCGGGCCAGAAGTGGGAGCTCACCACGCGCTGGATTTGCTGGCGCACGGCGGCGCGCACATCGAATCGAAGCGGCGGCTCCTGGGTGCTGTCGCGGGCGTTGGCCAGCCGTTCGAGCAAGTACTGCATGGGATACCTCGGGTGAGCTGCTCGCGCTCATGGAATGGTTGCGCTGAAGCGGACTTAGGTGAACTGGGTGATCGGTCGGTTGTGGGCCAGGCTCCAGCCGGCGATGACGTTGCCCTTGGGTGTCATGTCCGCCAGTTGCACGTTGTAGGTCCACAGGATCTCGCTGAAATTGAGCTTCAATTGCTCGGTCGGCATGTCGTCCGGGTGCGACTGAAACTGGATCTCGCTGATCAGCGCGTCGCGCAACGCGAAAGTGATGATGTTGTAGGTCTTGTCACCCGAGTTGCGCAGCACGTAGATGTAGGACGGCTGCTCCTTTCGCTTGCCAATGGTTTCGGCGCGCAGGCAGTAGTCATAGAGCTTGACCGAGGTCCGATCGACGTACTTGACGCAGGTGAACTCGGTGATCACCGGCCGCCCCGAGGTGCGCGCGGAGTTGCTCACGTCGGTGGTCACTTGCTGCTTCATGCCCTGGTGTATCGAGACCAGTTCGATGCAGTTCTTCAGTTTCAAGACCTGGCCGCCCACCGTGGGCATGCTGATGCCTTTTTCGTCGATCAGACTGCCGCCGTTGGTCCAACTGTTGTCGCTGGGGAATATGGCTTGGTCGCCCGGTTGTAGCAGTATCAGATCCATGGTCTCACTCCTTGATGTCGGTTGTGGGGGCGCTGGCTCAGCTTGCGGCGGGCAGCTTGGCGACCAGCCGAATCGAGGTGGTGAGTTCTTCCAACTGGAAGTGCGGGCGCAGGAACACCACCGCGTTGTAGCAGCCCGGTTCACCCGGCACGTCCGTCACGATCACGTTGGCCTGGCTCAGTGGGTAGCTGGCCTTGGCATCCTGCGAGGCGTTTTCGTCGAGCAAGACGTACTGGGCGATCCAGGTGTTGAGGAAGGTCTCGACGTTGGCGCGGGTCAGGAAGCTGCCGATCTTGTCGCGCATGATCACCTTGATGTAGTGCGCAAAACGCGAGGCCGCCAGCATGTAGGGCAAGAGCGCCGACAACTTGGCGTTGGCGTTGGCGTCGTCGGTGAGGTAGGCCTTGGGCTGGTTGGCGGTCTGCCCGCCAAAGAAGGCGGCGGTGCCGGTGCCCATGCAGTGGCACAGGGCGATGAAGCCCAGGTCGCTGAGTTCCTTTTCGCGCCGGTCGGTGATAGACACCTCGGTCGGGCAAAACAGTTGCTGCGCGTCGGTGTTGGGCGGGTAGATCGGGTAGGTGTATAGCGGTAGCCCTTCAATCAGGCCGCCGCCTTCCACGCCGCGAATCGCCGCCGTCCAGGCATACAAAGAGAAGGCGTTGGTGATGCGTTCGGCCAGCAAGTAGGCGGCATTGCCCCACAAGAATTCACGCGGGTCCTCGGGTTTAACACTCTCTTCGAAGGACAAGCCTTCAACCGGCCAACTCTTGGCGCCATAGGGTAGGCGCAGCAACACGTGTGGCAGCACCAGGGTGACGTAGCGTGAGTCCTCGGATTCGCGGAAGGACTGAAAGCCCACCAGTTCCACCCCTTCAAAGATCTTCTCCAGGTCACGCGGACGGGCCAGGTTGCCGAAGCGGTCCAGGCCGAAGATGGACGACGACGCAGCCGTGATGAAGGGTGCGTGGGAGGCCGCCGCGATCTCGGCGATCTTGCCAAGGAACTCGATGTCCTGCGCGCTGCGCCCAACCTCATAACCGCCCACCAGCAGGCTGTAGGGCTGGCCGCCCAGGGTGCCGTAACCGGCTTCGTAAATCATCTTGAACAAGTGGCTCTGGTCTTTGTCAACGGCACGGTCCAGGTCGTCGAGCAACTCCTGCCGGGTGGCGTTGAACACAAACAGCTTGAGCATCTTGCCGGTCTCGGCGCGCGACACCAGGTAGAACATGCCGCGCCAAGTGGCTTCCAGCGCCTGGAAGTTGGGCGCGTGCATGATGGCGCGCAACTGCACGCTGAGCAGCTTGTCGATGTCGGCAACGCGCTGGTCAATCGCCAAGGTAGCCATGACCGGTTTGCGTGCCGCAGCGCCGGGCGCATCAAGCTGGGCCAGGATGTCGGTGACGAAGTAGCCCAGCGGCGCGACAACACGTTGACGGTCGTCCTCGGTCTTGGGGCCGGTGGCGGCCAGCACACTCAACACCAGCAGCGCATTGCCCAGCGGCGTGGCGGGGACCGGTGCCGGTGGTGGCACGAAAGTTGATTGTACCAGCGCCGCCGAGGCGGCCGCGCCAGCCGTGTCCGCATCGGCCTGCGATTTGCCGGCCGCCAGCGCGGCGGCGGTGGCGGCCTTGGAGGCGGCCGTCTGCTTGGCGGCAAAGTCGGTGTTGGCGGCCGTCTGGGCGTCGCTCACGGCCTTGGTTTGCGCGGCGGCTGCGGCGGTGACGGCGGTGGCCGCAGCCGCGCCGGTGGCGGCCAACAACATGTTGTTGGCGAACCAGCGGCTGTCGGCCACATGTTGTTGTTCGGCAAGCTGCGCGGCGCTGAGTTGGGCGTCGGCCTCGGCGTCGGAGCTTTTCACCAGGGCGCTGTCTTCGGGCTCCTGCAGGCCGAGGTACAACAGGGCGGCGCGCTGGGCATCGGCCAGCGCGGCGGCCTGGGCTGGCGTTGGCACGTCGGGCTGCGTGGCGGTCAGCACCGTCCGGATGGCGCCAGCCTCGGTCGCGATGGCCGCATTCTGGCTGCCATCCGCCGCCAATCCCAGGTTTTTGGCCACCTGGGTGCGCTTCTCCTGAGTCGCCAGGTCGACACTGGTGATTGGCTGTGAAAAGGACACCAGCGCGGTGAGCTGATCCTGGGCCGCACGCCGATTCTCCGGCGTATCGGTGGCGCAAAACAGGCCGATGAATTGGCGCGCCACCTCGGGCGTCCACACTGCTGCCGTGGTTGGGAAGCCAAAGCTGGTGGCGGCGGTGTTGCGCGCCGCATCGTCGGCCGCTGCGGCGAAGGTGGCGGCGAAGGCGCGCAGTTTTTGTCCGGCTGCGGCCAAGGCAGTTTTTTGGGCATCCGGCGTGCCGCTGCGTGCCGTGCCAGCGAGGACCTGTAGCGGCGCGCGCGCCGCTTGACCAGCGGGCTGCATCAATGGCTCCAGCACCTTGGCAAAGTTGGCACTGGACTCCAGCTTGTTTTGCAGCATGCGGATGTTGCCGCGCAGGCGGTACAAATCGTTGAGCGGCGCCACGGCACGCACGATCGCCACCGGCGCAAAATCATCCAGGGAGCGAAAGCTGATGCTGCTGTCGAGCATGCCGGGGTCGTCCGGCGCCTCCTTGGGCAAGGTGCGCTCCACCGTGCCCAAATGCACCGCCACTTGCGCATGCGCCATCACGTCGTTGAAGCTGTCGCGGTCGATGCTCTGCATGCTGCGCAGGGCGTAATCGGGCAAGGGTTTTGCGTCGGAACGGTCGCCCGACAGGTCGGCAAATATGCCCACCACGAAGGGCAACTCGCGTTGCTCGATCGCCCCGCCGGTCTCCACGTCGTAGGTGATCTTGACCCGGGGTGGGCGGTTGCGCTCCAGCCATTTTTGAATGCTCTTGTTCATCGTGCACCTCGCTCCTTAGTCGAACGCGTTCAGGATCCCACCGGCTCGGTCTTGCACAGACGCTGAGCCAGGTTTTGCCTGTAGCCATCCTGCAAGCACCGTGCCAGTTCCGCGCAATGGTCTATGTGCTTGATTTAGAAGAGGTTTGTATGGATTGGCAGGCGCCGGGGTGGGATCGTTCGGTCCCTCCCCAAAGTGCGCACAGACGCCGGGTTGAAAGCTCGCAAGCCCCGCCGGGCGTGGCCTGGCATGGGGCGGTGCCGGGAGGGACCGCCTTGTCCCATGGGGTGGGCGGCTTTTGTCCCATTCCCTTCACGCCGCCTGTGCGGCAGAATCCACGGATGAACGAGCAAGAGGTTCTCTATGCCATGCTGCAAATTCGGCATGTGCTGGAGCGCTCACCCAGCGCCGCCGACACGGTGCAGGGCATTCATGCCTGGTGGGTCGATTGGCCCGAGCCAGCACCGCACTGGGAAGTCACCGAGGCGGCACTCGCGCGGCTGGAGTCGCAAGGTGCCGTGGAGCGCGTCAGCGTGGAAGGTGGTCGCGAGATTTGGCGGCGGGCGCGGGCGGCCTAGATGCGGTCGTGCCGTGCGGGGGACGGCTTGACCTTTGGCGATCTGCTTGATCATGTTGATGCCAGCGGCCAGCGGCCAGCGGCCTGCGCCCGTGGCGTCCATTCGCCCGCCACCTCGCGCGCCAGCAACTGGCGTTTGAGCGTGGCTACGCCGGATCGGGCTGTGCAGTCTTGATGGCCTGTACGCGCGCGGCGTGAATCAGCTCGCCAATTTGTCGGCCATCGACACCACGCGCCTGGGCC
>JAUXWC010000318.1 GCA_030685025.1 Rhodoferax sp. | reverse complement strand
TAGTGCCTGACCGGAAACCCCATTTTTTCGAGAAACACCACTGCCTAAATTTTAAGCACAGGCAGTTTTTTCCGTCTTTTCCCGCTGAGTGGACCAAAGGCCTCCACTTATCGTACGGGACTCACAGGTTTTCGCGGTTTGCAGACGAGTGCAAGCCCTGATTTCTGCAATCAGGCGTCGCCAACCCAGACAATCATCGTGCTGGCTATGCCGCCAGCTTGAAGGTCGTATCGCGATCAGAATATTTCGTCTTGCGCTGCGCACGCTTTTGTTCTTGTTGCCACAGAATGGCGCCGATGCGGTGGATGTTTCTTGCCACCACGGCCAAGGCCACGTAGCGCTTGAAGCCAATGATGCCGTGGTCCGGGCATCTATCCAAGCCATGCACCTCCAGCGCATTGATGGCCGATTCAACCGCTGAGTGCGCACGCCGGGCCTTGACGAATTCGTCGGTTTGCTCGGTCGCCTGCGCTTGCTGGGACAACTTGCCCTTTCTGGGCAAGGCCACCAACTCCAACTGCTCTTTCAAGGCGATCTGATTGGCCGGCGAATGGAAACCCTTGTCGAAGCTACAAGCGTTCAGGCTGGCAAAGCGTTTTTTCGCCTCGCTCACCATCGACACCGTCACTTGGTCGTCGCTGGTCTGCTGCATCACCTGATGGTGCAAGATGAATTGATGCTGGTCTTCCAGGATGCAAACCTTGACCCCCAACTCCACCGGCACACCGGCCTTGCCTTTGCTGATCCACTCGGTGTGCGGCTCAAAGATGGAGAAGACTTTCTCCTCATGCCCAATGACTTCGCCTTCAATCACGCGACGCCTGGTTTGATCGATTTGGCGCACCGCATGCGCCATGAAGGCTTCGATCTCAAGCCCTCTGGCAACGTCGAGTGCGTCGGCGTATCCCTGGGCCTCGATCATGGCCAGCGTCTGGCGTGCCTTGTCCAAATAGGCTTGCGATGCGGCCAGATACTCCTGGTGCGCCGCCACGATGAGGGCCGCATTCTTTTCCTGCTGCTCAGGCGATTTGGCTTTGCTGCGTTTCTTGTTTTGCGCCGTGCGCAGGAGGCGCTTGAGCTGGCGCAGGTTGTAGGCGTGTTGGCGCCAGTCGCTGCGGCCTTGGGTCTCGCACCACTGCGCGGTCAGCGTGATGACCTTGCGCATCGCATCAAGCAGCAGGTTGATGTCGGTTGGGAAGTGCACATCGGTTTCAACCACAAAGGAGTCGCAGCGCCCACGCAGCGCTTCGTCGGCACTTTTTTTTACCAATACGTGGCCGGCCTGAACAATGAGTTGGTTGATCTGATCCAACAACTCCGGCGTGAGCAGCGCGACGTTGTCTTTGAGGGTTTGAAAGTGGTAGCGCGCATCACTGAATGCGCCGTGGCCTAGCATCTCGCGAATGCTGTTGTGCTGGTTGACGAGTTCATGCAGGCGGTCGTAGTCGCAATTCAAATCGAGCCGGATCACACCACAAACCAGGATCGTCCACAAGGGCATGCCGGGGCGTCCATTGGACTTGCTCACCTTGGGCGCGACCTGACTCTCCAGCAACTCGAAGATCGCAGTACGCAGCGTCAGGTTCGTGTACACGAACTGCAAGCCTTTCAAGATCTTGGGAATGTCGTCGCGGGATTTGGAGTCGAAGTTCATCTTGGAGATGTCAACTTCGCCGATGGTCATTTGTTGGTTCTGCACTACGCGCATGGGGGTCTTTCTTCGCTCGTAAACAAGACCAGTTTTGGCCCTCCTGTATCAACGTTTTGAGAGGGGAAATGGTGGACCGGTCGCGCAGTATTTGTCGACTATTTTTCTACTCGAAACGCGTGGCATTTCAGAGGCGAAGATTTCGCTGAAACACCGGCATTGGCCCACAAATCAACTCGAAAACTACCTCAAACCACTCGTATCCAAGTATCTTCGTTTCGTCAAAATGCCACGCCTCCATTGGGGCACGATGGTTTTCGGTCAGGCACTACTTAGGTCGGCGATGGCTGGGCCCGGACACACACGGCACAAACCCCAGCGGCCAGCCACGCGAGTCAGTGACGCGCACCGGCTGGAAGAAGCGCCGCCGCACCACATAAGACGAGGTGCTGGAGAACACCGTGCCTATGCCACCAATGCGCCCGGTCAGCACGAACAGCAGCGCGGCGCCGCTCAAGTCGCATCGGATGCCGCAACGGCTTGATCTCGCGGCTTGCGGTGGCCGTGTTTGGCCAGAATCTCGACGTAGAACTGCGTGCCGCCACTCTTCACCAAGGCGTCTATTGAGGGCGTTAACTCAGCCAGGTGCACCACCTCGGCGGCTGCTTCGGTCGCACCAAATTTGCAGTTAAAGTCCCAGAAGTCGACCCCCTCGGGCAAGGCGCGGCGGCGTTCGCGTTTGATGTACTTGCGGATCTCATGCTTGGTGGCCTCCAGCAAGCGCTCGGGGTTCTTGCCTTCTGCGGTGAGTGGGAATGTCTTCTTCATCTGGGAGTCCTTGGGCGCCGGGGCACTTCGTCGTTGCAGTCAAAACGCTACAAGCTGGGTCGCCGATGATACGACTGCAGGCCATTCACCGGCGCAAGCGGCGCGCCAGCAGTTCAAATTGCGCTTCGCTCAAGAAAGCCAGCGAGCCAGCAAGATCAAGGCGGGGTAACATGCGTGCGTGGCATGACGTGGCCGCCCTACGCAACGCGTTGCGCCGCTTGTTTGGCATGCAACTTGGCCGCAATGTACTCACCGTGCGTCACATGCAACAAACCGGCGATCTTGCTGATGACGTGGTTCTCATGGGCGTCCAGGTGGGCGTCGGCATAGGCCACTTCCCACATATGTTCGATTACCTGGATCTTCTGGGCATGCGTGAACTGCTCGTTCATGGCGCTGGTGAAGCGGAAGTAATCGTTGGCGCCCTTGGCGGCGTGTTCGGCGTGGGCTATCAGCCGCGCCACTTCGTCGTCGCTCAAGGCAAACTTCTTGCGCAACGCCGCCACGGTGGCGCTACGCTCCAGCTCGGTGATGTGGGTGTCGCAGCGCATCACTTCCACCAGCAACACGGCCGTGGTCAGTTGCAGGCTGTGCACGTCGTCCAAGGGGGACTTGCCGGCGCCGGTGCCGAAGAAACTCGACAGCAGTTGTTTGATGGGTGTCAGCATGGCTTAGTTCAGTATGCTCCAGACCATCGCGACGCCCAGCGACCACAGGTCAATATCAGGCACGTTTTGGGTCAGCAGCGCGCCGCGCGTGGTGGCGTTGTCGCGCTGCGCGCGCTGGCGGTCACGCTCCAGCATTACCAGCGCATCAGCGAGGTCCGGAAGTTTGACTCCGGTCGATCCGGTGGCCGCCCGGGCGTAGCCCTGCAGGGCCTGCTCCACCGCCTTGGGGTCGAGCAGTGAAAACGCCGAGCGGCAATGCGGGCAGGCGTGGTCTTTGCGAAGGTCCACCGGCGCGCCACAACTGCCGCAGTGGATCACCGCCACGCGTTTGGCAATGTCGTCAATTTCGGGCCGGGTCAATTGGCGCACGAAGCCCTTTTCGATCATGAACGATGAAAACGTGCTGAAGCGCCCATCCCGATTGGGGCAGCGGTAGGTGATGTAGCGGCCGCTGCGCACCAGGTCAAACCCATGCGTCAGGGCGGTGGTGCAGCGTGGGCAATTCAGTTTGTGCGCCAAGGGCTGGCGCGCGGCGTCGCGGTGTTCATGCAGCAGCCTGAACAATTCGGCCACGGCCGCTGGGGCGAGCTTCAGGTTCTCGTGCGGGTCCAGCCACATGCCGTGGCATGGGTAGCACAGGTCCAGCTCGATGGTGCCGCCGCTGAGGCTGGCCAGCGTATGCGCCTCCATTGCGGCGCGACAGGAGGGGCAGTTGGTGGTGCTTGACAAGGGCATGGCGTGCGCCCGATCACAACTCAGTGAATGACGAACTCGTAGGCCACATCCTCGCTCTCCACCATGTCCAGGATGTCGTTCAGCGCATCGTCCTGCTCGGCGGTGGACCAGGTTTCCTCGGGGTTGCTGGCGAACAGGGGCTCGATGGTCAGGTCCAGAAACTGCTTGTTCGGCAGTTTCAAGACCTGCCCGCCTTCGGACGTGGTGGTCAGCTCCCAGTCATCGGGGACCGACATCTCCAGTTGTATGGTGACCTTGAGTTTTTTCATGGTGTTCCTTGGTGGCTATGGCGGCGAGGTTAACTGAAGTTTGAAGTGTCGCGCCGCCGCACGCAAAGGCCAAGCTTTCTACAATGCCTCCAGCCACTCACCCACGCACCAAAGGCCCCACCATGATCCAACTGCACCACTTCGCCGGCACCGCCGCCATGGCACCGCACATCGTTCTGGAAGAACTGGGCA
>JAUXWC010000024.1 GCA_030685025.1 Rhodoferax sp. | reverse complement strand
AAGTTTGAAGACTTGTGCCGTGGCCCCCACGTGCCCAGCACCGGCAAGCTCAAGCACTTCAAACTGATGAAGCTCGCCGGTGCCTATTGGCGCGGTGACCACAATAACGAGATGTTGCAGCGCGTCTATGGCACGGCCTGGGCGTCCAAGGAAGACCTGCAACAACATCTGACGATGCTGGAAGAGGCCGAGAAACGCGATCACCGCAAGCTCGGCCGCGAACTCGATCTGTTCCACATTGACGACCATGCGCCGGGCCTGGTGTTCTGGCACCCCAAGGGCTGGACCTTGTGGCAGGGCGTCGAGCAGTACATGCGCAAGGTGTACCGGGACAACGGCTACCAGGAAGTCAAAGGCCCGCAGATCATTGACAAGGGCCTGTGGGAGAAGACCGGCCACTGGGACAAGTATCGCGAGAACATGTTTGTCACGGAATCCGAGAAGCGGGAGTACGCACTCAAACCGATGAACTGCCCTGGGCACATCCTGATTTTTAAACAGGGCATCAAGAGTTACCGCGATCTGCCCTTGAGGTATGGGGAGTTTGGCCAATGTCACCGTAATGAGCCGTCAGGTGGCTTGCACGGCATCATGCGGGTGCGTGGATTCACGCAGGATGACGGTCACATTTTTTGCACCGAGGACCAAATCCTGGCCGAATGTGTCAACTACACGGCATTGCTGCAGAAGGTCTACAAAGACTTCGGTTTCAAGAACATCATCTACAAGGTGGCCACGCGTCCTGAGAAGCGGATTGGCTCGGATGAAAGCTGGGACAAGGCAGAAGCGGCCCTGATACAAAGCCTGCGCGCCTCGGGTTGCGAGTTCGAGATAACGCCTGGGGAGGGCGCTTTCTACGGCCCCAAGATTGAGTACACCCTGAAAGACGCGATTGGCCGCCAGTGGCAATGTGGCACCATGCAGGTCGACTTCTCCATGCCTGAGCGGCTGGATGCCGAGTATGTGGGCGAGGATGGCGCACGGCACCGCCCCGTGATGCTGCACCGCGCCATCGTGGGTAGCCTGGAACGGTTTATCGGGATTTTGATCGAGGAGAGCGCCGGTGCATTGCCGCTTTGGCTGGCGCCCGTGCAGGTGGCGGTGCTCAATATCACGGACGCGCAAGGCGACTATTGTCGTGAAATTGCTGCGAAACTGAAAAAATCTTTGCCAAATCAAGAGCTTAGAGTCATCACAGATCTGCGTAACGAGAAAATTACATATAAAATACGCGAGCATTCGATGCAGAAGCTGCCTTACATCCTCGTCGCAGGCGACAAGGAGAAGGCGGCAGGAACCGTCGCAGTGCGCGCCCGGGGTGGTCAAGACCTCGGTGTGATGTCGCTTGATCAGTTCGTGGAAAGAATGGTTGGCGACCTTGCTCACATTTCTGATGTCTAGGCCATTGTCGGCGTGACGCCAGTTTGTCCGCGTGCTGTATGCGGTAGTTGCTACTGTTGTTGTAGCAGAATTAATGTGAAGGACTGAACCATCGCTACTGAATTTCGTGATCGCCGTTACCGCGAAGAACGCAAACACCGCCTCAACCGGGAAATCATGGCCCCGGAAGTTCGACTCTCTGGCGTCGAGAACGAGCCAATAGGCGTCGTCAGCTTGATGGAGGCCCTGCGCATGGCGGGCGAGCTGGATGTTGACCTGGTCGAGATCTCTGCCACGGCGAACCCGCCGGTCTGTCGATTGATGGATTACGGCAAGTTCAAGTACCAGGAACAGAAGAAGGCGGCGGAGGCGAAAGCCAAACAAACGGTCATCGAAATCAAGGAAATCAAATTCCGACCCGGTACCGATGACGGCGACTACAACATCAAGATGCGCAATATCAAGCGTTTCCTGGCCGAAGGCGACAAGTGCAAGATCACGCTGCGTTTTCGGGGGCGTGAGATCACGCACCAGGAAATCGGCATGGCCTTGTTGAACCGTATTCGGGCTGACTTGGTGGATTTGATCGTGGTGGAGCAGTTTCCCAAGCTTGAAGGGCGTCAGATGATCATGATGATCGCGCCCGGCAAGAAGAAGCCAGCAGCCAAGGCGGCCAGCGAAGCGGCGCCGGCAGCGACGGCTTAAGAGAACTTGTTGTTGGCCGGGGTGGTTCCTGGCCAACGGCAGGCGGCGCTGGGCTTGAATGCTTGGCGCCCAAAGTGGCGAACTAGTTACTCGCCACAAAAGTGGTGAGTGATGAATTCGCCACAAAAGTGGTGAGCAACAAACTCGCCACAAAAGTGGCTCGGGGCCAACAAGGCTGCAAATCGTTTGCAGACGCCTCACGAGCACAATGAAAAAGGAGCATTTAGATGCCCAAAATGAAGACCAAGAGCGCGGCGAAGAAACGCTTCCGCGTCCGTCCAGGTGGAACCGTCAAACGCGGCCAAGCCTTCAAACGTCACATTCTGACCAAGAAGACCACCAAGAATAAACGCCACTTGCGCGGTTCGACAGGTGTCCATGAGACCAATATGGGTCACATGGCGCAAATGTTGCCGGGCATGGGTATTTAATTAACGACGAACAAGGAGTAACACAATGCCTCGCGTCAAACGTGGTGTAACGGCTCGCGCCCGCCACAAAAAAGTTCTGGCCCTTGCAAAAGGTTTTCGCGGTCGCCGCGGTAATGTTTTCCGGATCGCCAAAGAAGCGGTGATGAAGGCTGGGCAATATGCCTACCGTGATCGCCGCACCAAAAAGCGTGTTTTCCGTCAGTTGTGGATTGCCCGTATCAATGCCGCCGCGCGTCAGTGCGGCATGACCTACAGCCAGTTCGCCAACGGTCTGAAGAAAGCCAATATCGAGATCGATCGCAAGGTCCTGTCGGATATCGCCATTCACGACATGGCTGCTTTTGCTGGAATCGTGGAGCAAGTCAAGGCCAAGCTGGCAGCTTGATTTTCACGTCGGGTCGCTATTGTTTCAATAGCCTCCTATGCACAAGAAACAAGGGCTAGCGCTTGAAAAGGCACTAGCCCTTTGTCATGGATATGAGACCAGAAATGAACGAGTTGATCGCCATCGTTGACAGTGCCAAGGCCGCATTCGCGCATGCTCCGACCCCTGCCGATCTGGAAAACGCCAAGGCGTTGTTCCTTGGCAAGGCCGGGCGAATTACCGAGTTGATGAAGGGCATGGCCGCCCTAAGCGTCGATGAGAAGAAGTCCCGCGGCGCCGCCATCAACCTGGCCAAGCAAGCGATCGAGGCCGCGCTACACGAGCGGCGCCAGGCCTTGGCGGATGCGGAAATGCAGGCGCAATTGCACGCTGAAGCGATCGACGTCAGCTTGCCCGGACGCCTGCGCGGACAGGGCGGCTTGCATCCCGTTTCCCTGACGATGGAGCGCATCGAAGCCATCTTCGGTTCGATGGGTTTCGATGTGGCCCAAGGCCCGGAGATCGAGTCGGATTGGTTCAACTTCACGGCCCTCAACACCCCTGAGGATCATCCGGCGCGCTCGATGCACGACACCTTCTATGTCGAAGGGGGCTCCGAGAGCGCGCCCAATTTGCTGCGCACGCACACCAGTCCAATGCAGATTCGTTACGCGGTGCAGCATGTCAAGAAGCACCGATCAGCGATCGACGCGGGACTGGGAATGCCCGAAATCCGTGTCATCGCGCCGGGCCGAACCTACCGCGTCGACAGTGACGCGACGCATTCGCCGATGTTTCATCAGTGTGAGGGCCTGTGGGTCGGCGAGAACGTCAGCTTCAAGGACCTGAAGTTTGTGTTCACGGATTTTTGCCGCAGCTACTTCGAGTCAGACGACCTGGTGCTGCGGTTTCGGCCGAGCTTCTTTCCATTCACCGAGCCCAGCGCCGAGATCGACATTCAGTTTCAGAGCGGTCCGCTCGCCGGGCGCTGGCTGGAAGTCGCGGGCTCCGGGGAAGTCCATCCGAATGTGATTCGCAACATGGGCCTGGACCCGGAACGCTATATCGGCTTTGCCTTCGGCATGGGGCCGGACCGCCTGACCATGCTGCGTTATGGCGTCAACGACTTGCGCTTGTTCTTTGACGGCGATATCCGATTTTTGTCGCAATTCCGTTGATCCCATGCCAACGCCGAACCGTCCTGCGCATTGCGTGTGTACCTAGCGCCCTCCACTGAAAACCACCGACTATGCAATTCCCTGAATCCTGGTTGCGCGAATTCTGCAACCCGTCCTTGACCACCGAGCAACTGGCGGAAACTTTGACCATGGCCGGGCTCGAGGTCGAAGAACTCAAACCCGTGGCGCCGCCGTTTTCAAACATCGTGGTGGGCGAGATCAAGGAGGCAGTCCAGCACCCAAACGCCGATCGCCTGCGGGTGTGCAAGGTCGATATCGGACAGGACACGCTGCTCGACATCGTGTGTGGTGCGC
The DNA here is from genome assembly GCA_030685025.1 of Rhodoferax sp. GTDB lineage: Bacteria > Pseudomonadota > Gammaproteobacteria > Burkholderiales > Burkholderiaceae_C > Rhodoferax_D. Next base: position 59,387 of record JAUXWC010000024.1, on the reverse strand, counting down.
CCAATGCCCGCGTGGGCATCAAGGTGCCCTGCGCGCTGGTTGGTGCCGAGTTACCGCCGGGTGAGGATGGACAGCCCTTCGTTATCAAGGTTGGCAAGCTGCGCGGCGTGGAAAGCCAGGGCATGCTGTGTTCGGCTCGCGAGCTCAAGCTCTCGGAAGAGCATGGCGGCCTATTGGAATTGAGTGGCGACGCGCCGCTGGGACAAAATATCCGCGAGCACCTGCAACTCGACGACACGCTGTTCACGCTCAAGCTGACGCCCAATCTGGCCCATGCCTTAAGCGTCTATGGCGTGGCGCGCGAAGTGGCGGCCCTGACCGGTGCGCCGTTAAAGGCACCGGTCTTCCCCAGCGTTGCGGCGACCCACACGCAGACGCTACCCGTGCGCATCAGCGCACCCGATTTGTGTGGCCGTTTTTCCGGCCGGGTCGTGCGTGGCGTCAACACCAAGGCCAGCACGCCGCAGTGGATGGTTGATCGGCTGGCCCGCTGCGGCCAGCGCAGTATCACGGCGCTGGTGGATATCTCGAACTACGTGATGTTCGAGTTCGGCCGGCCGTCCCACATTTTTGACCTGGACAAGATCCACGGTGCCTTGGACGTGCGCTGGGGCAAGCCCGGCGAACAACTCAAGCTGCTCAACGGCAGCACCGTGACGGTGGATGAGGCTGTTGGCGTGATCGCCGACGACGTTCAGGTCGAGTCGCTCGCCGGCATCATGGGCGGTGACGCCACCGCAGTGTCGGACGACACCCAGAACGTATATGTGGAAGCCGCCTTCTGGTGGCCCAAGGCAATTGCCGGACGTTCGCGCAGGTTCAATTTTTCGACCGATGCCGGCCACCGCTTCGAGCGTGGCGTGGACCCCAGCCAGACGGTCGAACACATCGAACGGATCACGCAATTGATCCTGGACATCTGCGGCACCGACGCCACGCAATGCGGTCCGATGGACGACTTGCAGGTCAATCTGCCACAGGCGCAACCGGTGCGCCTGCGGGTGGCCCGCGCCAGCAAGGTCATTGGCATGCCCCTGAGTCTGGGGCAGTGCGCCGATGCGCTGAGCCGCCTGGGTCTGCCATTGATGCAAACCCAGGGTACCGGTCTGGGAGACGACGCGGGTGTGCTCACCGTAACACCGCCGTCCTACCGTTTCGACCTGCAAATTGAAGAAGACTTGATCGAGGAGGTGGCCCGCATGGTGGGCTACAACGAACTGCCCAAGACGCCGCCTCTGGCACCGATCACCGCCAAGAGGCGCCCCGAGGCGCAGCGCAGCCCGTTCGCCGTGCGGCGCAGCCTGGCCGCCATGGGTTACCAGGAAACCATCAACTTCAGCTTCGTGGAAGAGCGCTGGGAGCACGAACTGGCGGGCAATCCGAACCCGATCAAGCTGCTCAACCCGATCGCCAGCCAGATGAGCGTGATGCGCTCCAGCCTGCTGGGGTCCTTGTTGCAGGTGCTCAAATTCAACCTGGATCGCAAAGCGCCGCGCGTACGGGTATTTGAGCTCGGCCGGGTGTTCCTGCGCGACGCATCGGTCCAGAGCACCGACACCACCGTAGAAGGGTTCGACCAACCCATGCAGGTGGCGGGCATGGTCTACGGCAGTGCCGACATGGCGCAATGGGGGCGCAAGGAGCAGGGCGCCGACTTCTTCGATGTCAAAGGGGATGTTGAGGCCTTGCTCAGTCCGCTGCAAGCGCAGTTTGTGCCCGCCGAGCATCCTGCCATGCATCCAGGCCGCTGCGCGGGCGTGATGCTCGATGGCCGCCGGATTGGATTTGTGGGTGAACTCCATCCGAAATGGCGGCAGGCCTACGAACTGCCGCAAGCGCCCTTGATGTTCGAGCTGGAGCTCGATGCGGTCTTGCGGCGCAGCGTGCCGGCCTTTGTTCCGGTGTCGAAGCACCAGGCGGCTGAGCGTGATATCGCCGTGCTGGTCGATGAGGCGGTTAGCCACGCGGCTCTGATGGAGGCGGTCTGGGCTGCGCCGACGGCTGGCTTGCTGCGCGATGCGCTGTTGTTCGATGTCTACCGGCCCAAACCGCTGGCCGGCGCGATGCCAGACACCAATACCAAGAGCCTGGCCGTGCGCCTGACCCTGCATAGCGACACCGCGACCTTGACCGACGAGCAGATCGACGTGGCGGTCCAATCGGTGCTGAACCAATTGACTCAACGTCTGGGTGCGCGTCAGCGGACCTGAGCTGGTCTTGATCCAATCCAAGAAACGAGGACGGTATGGAAATCGCAGTGGAAAGCCTGGAGACATCGGCACTGACAAAGGCACAGTTGGCCGAGCTCTTGTTCGAGCAGATCGGTTTGAACAAGCGCGAATCGAAGGACATGATCGATGCCTTTTTCGTACTGATCGCCGACACCCTGGTGGATGGCAACGACGTCAAGATATCCGGGTTTGGCAATTTCCAGATCCGAACCAAAGCGCCACGACCCGGTCGCAACCCCCGAACCGGCGAAGCCATTCCGATCGAGGCGCGCCGGGTCGTCACGTTTCATGCCAGCCACAAACTCAAAGAACAGATCCAGGGTGGCCATCTGTAACCGTTTGTATGCTTGAAACAACCATTGGGCGCTTTGTTTCGTGCCGATCACAACAGGCTTTGCATCAAACGAAAAGTTAGAGTAACCTAACAGCTTTCTCTCCTATAGCATTGATTTCAATGGAGAAAGCACTCCCTCAGATCCCGGCCAAACGTTACTTCACCATCGGTGAGGTGGGGGATTTGTGCGGCGTCAAGCCCCACGTGCTACGGTATTGGGAGCAGGAGTTCACGCAACTACGGCCCATGAAACGTCGTGGCAACCGGCGTTACTACCAGCACCACGAGGTGCTGATGATCCGCAAAATTCGCGATTTGCTGTATGACCAGGGCTTCACCATCAGCGGCGCGCGCAACAAGATGCAGGAACTGCTGCAAAACGAGCGCGACAAACGGCGCAATGGTGAGGTCATGCTCGAAGGCGTGGAGGTCATCGAGGTCAGCGACAGCGTGCTGGCCGATTTCGAGGACACCCACGTCGAAGAACCCGCTGGTGCCGCATCGCATCAATTGATGCTGGTGCGACGGGAATTGTCGGAGATCCGCGACCTGTTGCGCGAAGCGGCCTGAGCGCCTGAGTCTCCACCAGGGCGGACATTAATTTCGTGGCGATTCGAGACATTCTCAAAATGGGCGACGCGCGGCTGCTGCGCGTGGCCAAGGCAATCACTGAATTCGACACCGACGCGCTGCACCTATTGGTGCTCGACATGCTGGACACCATGCGCGCCGCCGACGGCGCCGGACTGGCTGCGCCACAGATCGGCGTGGACCTGCAATTGGTCGTGTTTGGCAGCGGCGAGCGCATTGCCCGGTACCCTGATGCGCCGCCGATTGCACGAACCATTCTCTTGAACCCGCGGATCACACCTTTGGCCGAGCCGGGCGCGCAGGGGGCAGTCCTCGAACAGGAAGACTGGGAGGGCTGCCTGTCGGTGCCAGGCTTGCGCGCGATCGTGCCGCGATTCGCGCGCATTCGCTACACCGGCTTCGACCCCTATGGCGATCCGATCGACCGCACGGTGGAGGGTTTTCACGCCCGCGTGGTGCAGCACGAGTGTGATCACCTGATTGGCGTGCTGTACCCCATGCGGGTGCGTGACTTCACCCGCTTCGGGTTTGCCGACGTGCTGTTTCCTGGCCTCGCGCCCACGCAGGACGATTGAGCCGCTACGCCAGGGCTTCCATCAATTCAGTCTCGATCTCGATCTGCGCCCGGTTGTGCTGCAGTTCAGCGCCCTGGATCAAGAAGGTGTCGTCGACCCGCTCGCCCAGGGTGGCCACTTTGGCCAGTTCCAGATTGATGTGATGTTTGGCCAGCACCCGCGCCACGCTGTAGAGCAGGCCAACTCGGTCGCTGGCGGAGATGTTGAGCAGCCAGCGCTGGCCCCTCTCATCCGGTTGCAGGGTGACGCGCGGGTTGATTGGGAAGCTCTTGACCCGGCGCGACACGCGCCCCCGGCTAGGCGGCGGTAGTGGCCCGGTGTCGGCAATGGCTCGCCCGAGCCCCGCTTCGATCATGCTGGTGAATTCCTGGTAGTGCTCGGGCAGGGCTGAGGTGACCACCTGGAAGGTATCGAGTGCGTAGCCATTGCGGGCGGTGTGGATGCGGGCGTCCAGAATGCTAAAGCCGCCATGGTCGAAGTAGCCGCAAATGCGGGCAAACAGGTCCGGCAAGTCCGGCGTGTAGACCAGCACTTGCAGCCCTTCACCGACCGGCGACAGTCGCGCCCGCACGATCGACTTGTTGGCCCCGACATGACGTGACAACTGGCGGGCGTGCCAGGCGATGTCGGCCGCGTCATGTCGCATGAAGTAACCCACATCCAGCGTGTCCCACAGCGTCTTGTGGGCCTCGAAGGGCAGGGCGTACAAGGCCAGCGACACCAGGGCCTCATGCTTGCGCGCTTGCACTTCCGCGGCCTGATCCGGCGCGCGGCCACCCAACTGGCGCAGGCCCAGGCGGTACAGGTCTTCGAGCAGCTTGCCCTTCCAGGCATTCCACACCTTGGGGGAGGTGCCGCGAATATCGGCCACTGTCAACAGGTAGAGCGCGGTCAGGTTGCGCTCGTTGCCCACGCGCTTGGCAAAGGCGGCGATCACGTTGGGGTCGCTCAGGTCCGACTTCTGAGCAATCCGGCTCATGGCCAGGTGCTCGTGCACGATGAATTCGATCAGGCGTGCGTCGTCGCGTTCGAGCGCGTGTTGTTTGCAGAAGCGCCGCACATCCCTGGCACCCAGTTCGGAATGGTCGCCGCCGCGCCCCTTGGCAATGTCATGGAACAGGGCCGCCACATACAGTATCCAGGGCTTGTGAAAGCCCGCTGCCAGTTGCGAACAAAACGGGTACTCGTGGGCATGCTCGACGATGAAGAAGCGTCGCATATTGCGCAGCACCATGAGAATGTGCTGGTCCACCGTGTAGACATGGAACAGATCGTGCTGCATTTGCCCGACGATGCGGCGAAACACCCACAGGTAGCGACCCAGCACCGAAGTCTGGTTCATCAGACGCATCGCGTGCGTGATGCCTTCGGGCTCCATCAGGATCTTGCGGAAAGTGGCGCGGTTGACCGGATCGTTGCGGAACTTGCCGCCCATCAGCCCACGGGCGTTGTACAAGGCCCGCAGCGTGCGAGCCGAAAGGCCCTTGACACCCACGGTGGTCTGGTAGACCAGAAAGGTCTCCAGAATCGCATGCGGGTTGCGCTGGTACAGGTCGTCGCTGTTGACCTCGACCATGCCGCCCTTGTCGCTGAAGCGATCGTTGATGCGGCGTGGCTCGTGGGCGGACGGGTTCAGGCGTTCTTCGATGTTGAGCAACAGAATCTGGTTGAGCTGGGTCACCGCCTTGGCGGCCCAGTAGTAGTGCCGCATCACCGCCTCGCTGGCGCGCACCGGCATTTTGACGCCATCGGGCGACTCGGATTTGTAGCCGAAGGACTCGGCCATGGCGGTCTGCATGTCAAACACCAGGCGGTCTTCGCGCCGCTGCGCCAGCATGTGCAATCGGGCACGCACCAGCGACAACAGGGCCTCGTTGTGTTTGATCTGTCGCACCTCGAAGGGCGTGGCCAGCCCGTTGCGCGCCAGTGCGTCCCAGTTGTGACCATACCCGGCGGCCTTGGCCACCCACAGGATCACCTGCAAATCGCGCAGGCCGCCGGGCGACTCCTTGCAGTTGGGTTCCAGCGCGTAGGGTGTGTTCTCGAACTTGGTGTGGCGTTGGCGCAGCTCCAGCGTCTTGGCAATGAAGAACGCCTTGGCGTCCATCGCGGTACGAAAGCGCTGCTGAAAATCGGCATGCAGTGCCACATCACCCGCAACCAGGCGCGACTCCAGCAAGGAGGTTTGAACCGTCACGTCCTTCTCGGCCTCGGCCAGACATTCGGAGATGGTGCGCACGCTGGAGCCAATTTCGAGCCCGGCGTCCCAGCAGTTGCCGATAAATGACTCGATGCGGGCTTTCAGCTCCGTGTCGCCCACTGGCGAGCAGGCGTCTGGCAGCAGCAGCAAGACGTCGATATCCGAATGCGGGAACAGCTCGGCGCGACCAAAACCACCGACGGCAATCAGAGCGAACGAAGGCGCAAAACCCGCCTGCCGCCACAGCACGCTCAAACTGGCATCGGCCAAACCAGACAACTTGGCCAGCGTGGGGCGCACGCTGCGGGTCGATGTGCCGCAGTTCTGCAGGACTGCCAGCACCGTCGCCTTGTCAGCGCGGTAGCGTTCGCGCAAGGCCTGTGGGCTGATGATGTCCAGGGGCGCCGTCACACGGTCGATCAGGCGGTCTCGGCCTGCAGTTGTGGCACAAAGGCCGGAATTGGGGGGCTGCCGGCTGACAGGGTCAGCACCTCAAAACCGGTTGGCGTGACCAGCACGGTGTGTTCCCATTGAGCCGACAGCGAGTGATCTTTGGTGACAATGGTCCAGCCGTCGCCCATTTCCTTGATGTCGCGCTTGCCGGCATTGATCATGGGCTCAATCGTGAAGGTCATGCCGGGCAGCAACTCGTCAAGCGTGCCAGGTTTGCCATAGTGCAGCACCTGTGGCTCTTCATGAAACGCGCGCCCAATGCCGTGTCCGCAAAACTCGCGCACCACGCTGAAACCCTGGCTCTCGGCAAACTGCTGGATCGCCCAACCAATGTCGCCCAGGCGGGCGCCGGGCTTGACCTGTCGGATGCCATGCCACATCGCTTCGTAGGTCAGGGCGCACAGGCGCCGCGCGGCAATCGAGCTCTCGCCGACCGAAAACATGCGGCTGGTGTCGCCGTGCCAGCCGTCCTTGATGACCGTGATGTCCACGTTGACGATGTCGCCCTTCTTCAAGGCCTTGTCATTGGGAATGCCGTGGCAGACCTGGTGATTGATTGAGGTGCAGATCGACTTGGGGTAAGGCTTGTAGCCCGCCGGCGCATAGTTCAAGGGCGCCGGAATCGTTTGCTGGACCTCGGTCATGTACTCAAAAGCCAGCTTGTCGATCATGTTGGTGGTGATGCCGGGCTTGATGTGCGGGCCCAGGTAGTCCAGCACTTCGGAAGCCAGCTTGCCGGCGATCCGCATGCCCGCGATACCTTGGGCGTCTTTGATGGTGATGCTCATGGGCGGGGATTATCCCATCGGTGCCCAAGGCTTGCTGGGGGGCGGGCATGGCGCCCGGGCGATTCATGGCATGGGCGAATCCACGGAACCAAACCTATACTGACGACATTGGCCCCAGTCCTGCTGGTACAAGGAACCGCTCATGCTCTCACCCTCGTTGCCGTCCAACGAAACCGCGCGTTTGGCGGCGCTGCGTTCGCTGGAGTTGCTCGATACGCCGAGCGACGAGCGTTTTGATCGCATCACTCGCACTGCTCAGCGGCTGTTCGATGTGCCGATTGTGCTGGTCAGCTTGGTCGATCAATGCCGCCAGTGGTTCAAGTCGGCGCAGGGTTTGGCGGCCAGCGAGACCCCGCGTGACATCTCGTTTTGCGGCCATGCCATTCATGCCGACCAGGTGTTTGTGGTGGAAAACGCGCTGGCCGACGCGCGGTTTGCCGACAACCCCTTGGTCACCGGGCCTCCTGATATTCGCTTCTATGCTGGCGCCCCGCTCTCAACCGCGGGTGGGTTTCGCATTGGCACCCTTTGCCTGATCGACAAGAAACCGCGCCGTTTTCCCGAGGAAGACCAGCGCGCGCTGCGTGACCTGGCCGACTGGGTGGAGGATGAATTGAGCCGACACAACACGGCGCAGTACCGAACCATTGGCAGCGAGCAAGAAGCTTTTTTGCGGGCCATTCTGAACACGGTGGTCGACGGCATCATCACCATTGATGAGCGTGGCACGGTCGAGAGTTTCAACCCGGCGGCGGTCCGCATCTTCGGCTACCCACCCGAGGAGGTGGTCGGGCGCAACATCAAGCATCTGATGCCAGAGCCCTACCACAGCCAACATGACGGCTACCTGGCGCGCTTTCTGGACACGCGCAGTCCAAGGGTCATCGGCATCGGTCGCGAGGTGACGGGCCGGCGAAAGGATGGCAGCACCTTTCCGATGGAACTTGCGGTCAACGAGACGGTGGTAGCCGGGCGGCGCTTCTTCACCGGCATCGTGCGCGACATCAGCGCGCGCAAGGCCGCAGAGCAGCAGTTGCACGAAACGACGACCTTGCACCGGGCGATTGTCGACGGCACCACCTATTCGATCATCTCGACCACCGTTGACGGCGTCATCCTCACCTTTAATCGCGCCTCCGAACAGATGCTGGGGTTTGCGGCCGACGAAGTTGTTGGTGAGCTGACCACGGCCCCGTTCATTGATCCAAGAGATGTTGTTGACCGCGCTAAAACACTGTCCGACGAGTTGGGCGAAACCATTGCGCCCGGCTTTGAGGTGATTGTCGCCCGAGCCCGTCGTGGCTTGGCGGATGAACGCGAGTGGGTCTATCGACGCAAGGACGGCGTGCGGTTACCGGTGCTGCTGTCGGTCACCGCCCTGCGCGATGCCGATCAACACATCACCGGCTTTCTCGGAATTGCCTACGACATCTCCGAGCGCAAGAAGATTGATCGCCTCAAGAACGAGTTCGTCTCCACGGTCAGCCATGAGCTGCGCACGCCGCTGACCTCGATTCGCGGCTCGCTCGGTCTGATTGCGGGCGGCGTTGTTGGCCAACTGCCACCGCAGGCCGCCAAGTTGATCGACATCGCACACAGTAACAGCGAGCGCCTGGTGCGCCTGATCAACGACATTCTTGATGTCGAAAAAATCGAGTCCGGCCGGATGCAGTTCAACCTGGTGGTGCAGCCGCTGCGCGCGTTGCTGCTGCAAGCCATCGAGGCCAATCGCGCCTACGCCGAGCAGTTGCAGGTGGGGATTGAATGGATCTCGGGTGATCTCGATGGCCGGGTGCGCGTCGACAGTGATCGCATGATGCAGGCCATTGCCAATCTGCTGTCGAACGCGGCCAAGTACTCGCCAGCGCACGCCAGTGTCACGGTGGCGATGCAGCGGCGCGAGACCGGGCTGCGGCTGGTGGTCAGTGACCGCGGACCGGGCATGCCCGACGAGTTTCGCAGCCGCATCTTTCAGAAGTTTTCGCAGGCCGATGGTTCCGACACGCGGCGCAAGTCCGGCACCGGTTTGGGCCTGGCCATCACCAAGTCGCTGGTTGAGTCCATGGGCGGGCAGATCGGCTTCGAGACCTCGCCCGCTGGCACCAGCTTCTGGATCGAGTTGCCGGAAGTCCCCGGGCGCGAAGCCGCGACCATAGCGCCCGTGGCGGACGGCGCGCGCGCGCGCGTGCTGATTTGCGAGGACGACCCCGCAGTGGCCGCTTTGTTGCAGCTCGTGCTTGAAAAGGGCGGCTACTTGGCTGACATCGCGCACGACGCCGAGCAAGTCCGGGCGATGCTGGCGAGCCGGCGTTATGCGGCCTTGACGCTGGATGTCGAGTTGCCCGGGCGCGACGGTGTTTCGCTGATCGGCGAGTTGCGCGAGGAGCCGCTGGCGCGCGACCTGCCGATCATCGTCGTGTCGGCGCAGGCGCAGGCAGAGCAGGCGTCACATTTTGGCAGCATCGCGGTGGTCGACTGGATGGAAAAACCGATTGACCATGAGCGGCTGCTGAGTGCCGTGCGGCGCGGCGTGAGCCAAGGGGCGTCGCGCCGGCCGCGCATTTTGCATGTCGATGATGACGCCGATGTGCTGAGCATCGTGGCGGCGATTGCCGGCGACAGTGCCGACTTTGATCAGGCCGCCGATTTGCAGTCTGCCCGCGCACTGCTGGCGTCACGGCAGTATGACTTGGTGATTCTCGACCTGGCGCTACCCGACGGACACGGCAGCGAACTGCTACCAACCATTGCAGCGATGCGCCCGGAGCCGCGCGTGCTGGTCTTTTCGGCCAGCGACGTGCCGCACCAAGAGGCCGAACGCTTTGCCGCGTGCCTGGTCAAATCGGTGACCACCAATGACGACTTGCTGAGCATCATCCAAGCGCAGATCGAGCACTAAGACCTCCCCAGGGCCAACACCATGAACACCAAGACGCTGCACCGTATCCTGTACATCGAGGACGAGGCCGACATCCAAGCCGTTGCCCGGCTCGCGCTCGAAGCGCTGGGCGGTTTTACGGTGGACACCTGCAGCTCTGGGCGCGAAGGCATCGCCCGCGCGCAGGCCACTGCGCCCGACCTGATCCTGCTCGACGTGATGATGCCCGACATGGATGGCCCGGCCACCCTGCAGGCCTTGCGCCAAGTGCCGGCCCTGGCGGATGTGCCGGTGGTCTTCATGACCGCCAAGGTGCAGCCCCAGGAGGTGGCGCACTATCGCGCGCTGGGTGCGCTGGCGGTGATCGCCAAGCCCTTCGACCCGATGCTGCTGGCGCGGCAGGTGCGAGACATCTGGTTGACCCAGGCTTGAGGGGAGCGCGGCATGTCCTTCACCGACATCAGTTCTGAATTGGCGGCGCTGCAGCAAGGCTTCGCCGCCTCGTTGCCGCAAAAGATGGCGCATCTGGAGGCCCTGCTGGGCCAGTGCACCAGCAGCTTTGGCGCGAGCGGGGCCTGGCCCGACGAAGCGCTGCGCAACGCCCATCTGGTGGTGCACGGTCTGGCCGGCTCAGCCGGCACTTTCGGCTTCGGGGTGCTGGGCGAAGCCGCCAAGGGGATGGAAGAAGTGCTGCATTCCTTGCTCCATGGCGAGACTGCCAGCAACGAACTGACTGCCGCAGCGCTCAATCAAGGCCTGGCCACCCTGCGCGCGGCCAGCCAACTGCAAGCCAGCCCGCTCGACACTCGATTCGGGCGCTCGCCCCCCGCCGAAGACGAACCCAGGCGCCACGAGCGACTGATTTACCTGGTCGAGGACGATGCGGCGCTGGCGACCAGCCTGGTGGCACAGCTCGCGCTGTTTGGCTATCGTGTACAGGTGTTTGGCCGGCCGGGCGATGTGGTGCCCGATGCCAATCGCGTGCCGCCGGTGGTGATCGTCATGGATGTCGGTTTTGCCGAGGGTGCGCTGGCCGGGCCGCAGGCCGTCAAAGGCGCCCTCGGGGAAGCCTTCCACGGCGTGCCAGTGCTGTTTTTGTCGGCGCGGGGGGACTTCACGGCGCGACTGGAAGCGGTGCGCGCGGGCGGCGTAGCCTATTTCACCAAGCCGGTCGATCTGGACGCGCTGGTCAACGCGCTGGATGCCTTTGCCAGCCCGACCCCGCCGGCGGCTTATCGCGTTTTGATCGTCGACGACTCGGAGTCGACCGGCGCCTTCTATCGGCAGGTGCTGGTGGGCGCAGGCATGGAGGCGGTGGCGCTGCACGACCCATCGCAAATTGCCGAGGTGCTGACAGAATTCGCGCCCGACCTGATCCTGATGGACGTTTACATGCCGGTTTGCAGCGGCATCGAGTTGGCCACCCTGATCCGCCAGCAAGCCACCTTCGTCGGCATCCCGATTGTGTTTCTGTCAACCGAGACCAACGTCAACCGCCAACTGGTGGCGCTGCGCCAGGGCGGCGATGACTTTTTGTGCAAACCGATTGATCCCGTGCGCCTCGTGTCCGTGGTCACCAGCCGCGCGGGGCGCGGGCGCACGCTGCGCGCGCACCTGGCCATTGACGGGCTGACCGGGCTGCTCAACCACCGCCATCTCAAGGACCAACTGGCCACCGAGATCGAGCGCAGTCAGCGCCAAGGCAAACCGCTGGTGTTTGCCATGATCGACGTGGACCATTTCAAACGCGTCAACGACACCTGGGGGCACCCGGCAGGCGACCGCGTGCTGCGCAGCCTGGCCAAGCTGCTGCGCCAGCGGCTGCGCCGCATCGACGTGGCCGGGCGTTATGGTGGCGAGGAGTTCGGGGTGATTCTGACCGACATCGACGCCCAGGCCGCTCTGACGCTGCTGGACACCATTCGCCGCGATTTCGCCGCGCTGCGCCATGTCAGCGCGGGCGCGGAATTCGGGGTCACGTTCAGCGCCGGGATTGCCGAGTTCCCACGTCGGCGCGAGCTTGAGAAGCTGATTGCGGCGGCCGATGTGGCGCTCTATACCGCCAAACAGGCGGGTCGTGATCGGGTCGCCCTTGATGGCCAGCCCTGAGCGCCGGCCTGGAGCAGCGTTCATGTCGCAACCAAGCACAGCCAGCATCTTGATCGTTGAGGATGATCGGCACTTGGCTGCCTACCTGGATCTGCACCTGCGCCACAGTGGCTACCGCATCGCCGGCATTGCACACAATGGCCCGGATGCGCTCGATCTGGCAGAGACCACGCAGCCCGATGCGATCATCATGGACATCCTTTTGCCGGGGCCTTTCGATGGCATCGACGCCGCCAACCGCATCCGCGCGCGGCGTGAGGTGCCGATTCTGTTTTTGACCGCCCACGCTGATCCCACGCTGTTTGAGCGGGCCAAGACCACGGACCCCGCGGCCTACCTGCTCAAGCCATTCAACGAACGCGAACTGGTGCTGGCGATTGAGCTGGCGATCCAGCGCCATGGTCTGCGGATACGGCGCGAGCAGTCCTGGCTGACCCGCGTCGGCAGCTTGCTGGAGACCATGACAGATGGTTTGGTGGTGCTGGATCGCGACTGGCGTTATGTCTACGTCAACCGCCGCGCCGGCGAGATGTTCAACCGCGCGCCGGAGCTGCTGCTGGGCAAGGTCATTTGGGAGGAATTCCCGGAAGGGGTTGGGCAACCCTTCTACCATGCCTGCCAGCGCGTCATGGCCGAGCGGGTGGCGACCCAGAGCGAAGACCATTACGAACCCTGGGATCGTTGGTTCGAGAGCCGGATTTTTCCGTCCGACGATGGCATCAGCATTTACTTCCAGGAAATCACCGAACGAAAACGTACCGAGAGGCAGATCGCCTTGGTCAACCAGCGCCTACAGGCACTCTCGGCGCGGCTGCTGCGTGTGCAAGAGGAGGAGCGCCGAACCCTGGCACGCGAGCTGCACGACGAGATCGGCCAGTCGCTCACGGCACTCAAGATCACGCTGCAAAGCCTGGGCCTGCGCCCCGAGACCGCCGCGCTACAGCCGCAGATCGAAGCGGCGGTGGGCATCGCCGATGTGGCCCTGACGCAGGCGCGACAAATGTCGCTCAACTTGCGTCCGCCCCAGCTTGACGACCTGGGCCTGTCGGCGGCGATTCGCTGGAATCTCACCCGGCAGGCCGCAGTGGGTGGCTTAAACGCCCATTTTTCGGCGCATGAGGTGCCCGATGCGCTGCCAGAGGAGATCGCTATCGCGGGCTACCGGATTTCGCAGGAGGCCCTGACCAACGTACTGCGCCATGCACATGCCCGTGATGTTTGGGTCCGTCTGCGCTACGCTGCGGGCGCTCTGCACCTGGAAGTCCAGGACGACGGCGCCGGCTTCGATCCGGCGCGGGCCTTTGCCGGGGCCGCCAGCATGGGCATGCTGAGCATGCAAGAGCGCGCCCAGCTTGCCGGCGGCAAGCTGGAGATCGAGTCCACCCCTGGGCGGGGCAGCCTGGTGCGCGCCGTGTTTCCCTTGGACACTGGGCTCTGCACATGAATTCGGGCAGCGAGCGACCCAGCATCGCCATCCGCGTGCTGCTGGCCGACGATCACACGCTGGTGCGCGCCGGCATTCGCGCCCTGTTGGCCGACATGTCCGAGGTCGAAGTGGTCGGTGAGGCCGCCGACGGCGAGGCGGCGCTGCAATGGGCGCTGCGTCTGCAGCCTGACATTGTTTTGATGGACATCGCGATGAAGGGCATGAATGGCTTGCAAGCCGCAGCGCGCTTGCGCCAGGAACTGCCCAGCGCGCGCGTCATCATGCTGTCGATGCATGCCACGGGCGACTACGTGCAGCAGGCCCTGCGCGCGGGCGCGGCGGGCTACCTCTTGAAGGACGCGGCCACGCTCGAACTGCAATTGGCGCTGCAGGCGGTGGCGCGCGGCGATATTTACCTGAGCCCGGGCGTCTCGGCGCAGATCGTCGAGGGTTTCTTGCAGCACGACAAACCGGCCGGCGATGCCGCTTTGACGCCGCGCCAAAGCCAGGTGCTGGGCCTGATCGCCGCCGGGCTGAGCACCAAGGAAATCGCCTTCAAGCTGCAACTCAGCGGCAAAACCGTCGATACCCACCGCGCGCAGTTGATGGAACGCCTCGACATCCGAGACGTGGCCGGTCTGGTACGTTATGCCATTCGGATCGGGCTGATCGACGCGCAATCCTGAATCCTTGCGGGACAGACCGCAGCCACGCGAAGCGGGCCAGCTCTGTCCTCAACTGATCGTCGGATGCTGGCTGTCCGAGACCGCTGCTCAGGAATTTCCACCCCCCGCCTCGTCATTTGCCCGATAGCGCGGGCTGCCGGTCCTCACTAGCATCAAACCACGGCAGGAATGGCAAGCTTGGCAATGTGCCGAGCGCCTCCCGCCGATGGGAGCCCGCCATGCTGCGCGTGATACTGATTGATGACAGCTCCACTTTTCTGGCCTCGTTCAAGGAGTTGCTGGGCCGCTTCCCCGCGGTCGACGTGGTGGCGGTCCTCAACGACGGCGTGCAGGGTTTGCGTGCCGTGGCGGATCTGATGCCCGATCTGGTGTTCTTGGACCTGATGATGCCCGGCATGGACGGCATGCAGGTAGCCAGGCAGTTGCAGCAATGCCAGCCGCAGACGCGGGTGGTGATGGTGTCGCTGCACGATGATGCGTTTGACCGCTCGCGCGCCGCCGCATTCGGCGTCGAGCGTTTTGTCGGCAAGAGCGATCTGTTTGACGAGTTGCCGAGCATTCTCAACGCTGGCCCGTCGGTGTGGCCCGTCGTGGGAGCGAGGCCGTGAAGGCGCGCGACTCGATGGACTTGGCGGCACCGCCGCAACTGGTGCGGGCCTTGAGCGGCGCCCCGTTCGCGGCCTTGGTGGTCGATGGCCCGGGCAGAATTCTCTACGCCAACGAGCTGCTGCTGGCGCTATTCGGCTATAGCGCGCAAGCGGTGTTGCTTGAGCCGATCGAAATGCTGCTGTCGCCCGAGGCACGCGCAGCGCACGTTGCGCAGCGTCAGGGCAAAGCCATCCACGACCGCAGCTACGCGATGGGGCGTGGCCTGAACATCGTCGGTCGGCACCGCGACGGTCGCCAGCTCCCAATCGAAGTCAGACTGCAGTGCGTCGACGCCGACCATGGCTCCGTCACGGTCGCGTTTGTGTGTGACCGTCGCCCGGAGCAGGCGGCACACCTCGAACTGGAACGCCTGAACCGTGCCCTGCGCCTGGTGCACCTGTGCAATGGCATTCTGGTCCGTGCCCGCGGCGAGGACGAGCTGTTGTCCGGCATCGTGCAAAGCATGGTCACGGTCGGCTTTTATCGTCTGGTATGGGTGGGCTTGCTGCCACTCGCGGGCGGCGCCTTCACTAACGCGGTGCACGCGAGCCCTGGTCGCGCCTTGGTGGTCTCGGCGGGCCTCACGGGTGTCGAGCCGCTGGCGCGCCGTGCGATGGTGGCGGGCGTGCCGATTCTGGTTCAGGCCGACCAGCGCGATGAGCTGGTCGAGCAGCTTGCCGCGCTGCTGCCCGGCGAGGCCCGGCCCACCATCCTCGCGCTGCCCCTGTTCGCGGCGCAAGCACTGCTCGGTTGCATCTGCGTCGCATCGAACGACGATGGTCTGTTCTTGCCGCACGAAGTTGAGTTGCTGCAAGAACTTGCCGACGATCTGGCCTACGGCCTGGAGGCCTTGCGTTCGCGCAGCGTGCGCGCCAGCGTGGAAGGGCGTTTGCGCTTGCTCGAACGCGCGGTGCAGGCCAGTGCCAACGCCATCATCATCACCGACGCACTCGATGGGGCGCACCCGGTTCTTTACGTCAATCCGGCGTTTGAGCGCATCACCGGCTACGCGGCCAGCGATGCGCTCGGGCGCAACGGGCGCTTTCTGCTGGGCGAGGACTTTGAGCAAGACGGCCTGAACACGATCCGCGCCGCCTTGCGCGGAGGATTCGAGGCGCACGCGCTGCTGCGCAACTACCGCAAGGACGGCAGTCTTTTCTGGAACGAGCTGACACTCGCGCCGGTGCGCGATGACACCGGCCTGGTGACCCACTTCGTCTCCTTGATGACCGACGTGACGGAGCGCAAGCTGCAAGAAGAACAAATTGAGCGGCACGCCCTGTACGACGCCTTGACCGGTCTGCCCAACCGCCATTCACTGTTTGAACGCATCGATCAGCTTGTTGCCAAGCCGCCAGTGGGAGCGCAGGTGGTGGGCGTGCTGCTGATCGGACTGGACCGGTTTTCGATGGTCAACGACGCGTTTGGCCACGATGCGGGCGACGCACTGCTGCGCGCGGTGGCGGCGCGTTTGCTCGGCGCACTGCACCCCAGCGACATGGTGGCGCGCCTGGGCGGTGATGAGTTCGTGGTGTTGCTCTCCAAGCTGGTGAGCGAGGACGTGATCGCGGTGACCGAGCGGATTCGCGCGGCGCTGACGCGACCGTTCCCCCTGTCGTGCGGCGACGTGGCGGTCGGCGTCAGCATTGGCGTCAGCTTGTCGCCGCGCGACGGATGCGACGCACAAGTGCTGATCCGCAACGCCGAGGTCGCCATGCAAGGCGCCAAGACCGGCGCCGCCAACAGTGTGCGGTTTTACTCCGAGGACATGAACCGGCGCACCGGTGAGCGCCTGGCCATGGAATTCGACCTGCGTCGCGCGCTGGAGCGCGGTGAGTTCGAGATTCACTACCAGCCCATCATCGATACTGAGAGTGGGCGCATCGTCGAGGCCGAGGCCTTGTTGCGATGGAACCGGCCGGAACACGGCATGGTGGCGCCAGACCGTTTCATTCCTCTGGCCGAGAGATCCGGCTTGATTGTTCCGATTGGCAAATGGGTGCTGTTTGAGGCGTGCCGACAAAACGCCAAATGGCGCGCGGCCGGTCTCACGCCGATTCGCGTCGGGGTCAATCTGTCCGAGCGACAATTCCGCGAACCTGAACTTGAAGCAGTTGTAGCGCAGGCGCTGGCCGCCAGCGGTCTGGTGGGAACGGATCTGGTGCTTGAAGTGACGGAAAGCCTGCTGATGACCAACATCGACGCTGCGAGCAACACGCTGCTGCGCCTCAAACAACTGGGCGTGCACATCTCGCTGGACGACTTTGGTACCGGGTACTCCAGTCTGGCCTACCTCAAGCGCCTGCCGCTTGACACACTGAAGATCGACCGATCCTTTGTGCGCGATATCGGCACCGACGCGAACGACGCCGCGATCACCACCACCATCATCTCCATGGCGCGCACCATGCACCTGGGCGTGGTGGCCGAGGGTGTGGAGAAGCCGGAGCAACTGGCGCACCTGCGCGCCAATGGTTGCCAGTGCGCGCAAGGCTTCCTGTTCAGCCGGCCGGTGCCGGCGGCGCAGTTGGCGCACCTGTTGCAGCACGCAGAGTGGTTGCCCGGCTGAAGCGGGCGTCGCGGGCTTGGGCGTTTTGGTCGGCATTCGCTCGGGGGAGCGCGTGGGCAGCGGGTAAAATCAACGCTTCTCGCAGGTGCGCCCAGTCAGCGTGCACCTTCTGTAGCTTGCCGTCCGTCAGACCACTCACTTCTAGCCCACCACCGTGACCCCGCACATCAGTCAATTCGAGGGCAGCAGCGCCCTTGGCAGCTTTCGTATCCAGCAACTGTTGCCCGCCCTGCAGGCCATTGCCGACAAGGTCAGCGGCGTGGCCGCGCGGTTTGTGCACCTGGTCACGTCCGACACCGAACCCACCCCGACGCTGAAGGCACAACTGGCGGCACTGCTGACCTATGGCGACCCCTATGCCGGTCCGACCGATGGCCCGCTGATTGTGGTGACCCCGCGTTTCGGAACGGTGTCTCCCTGGGCATCCAAGGCGACTGACATTGCCCACAACTGCGGCCTGGCGGTGCGGCGAGTGGAGCGGGTGGTGGAGTACCGGCTCACGCTCAAGACCGGCTTGCTGGGCAAGCCGACCCTGAGCCAAGCCCAACTGGAGCAGATCGGCGGCTTGGTGCATGACCGCATGACCGAAAGCGTGATGTTTAATCGTGCCAGCGCCCTGGGCTTGTTCACCGAATTGCCCACCACGCCGATGGCCCATGTGGACGTGCTGGGTGGCGGCAAGGCCGCGCTGGAGATCGCCAATAGCCAGTTTGGTCTGGCGCTGGCGGCCGATGAGATCGACTACCTGGTGCAGGCCTTCACGCAACTGCAGCGCAACCCCACCGACGTGGAGTTGATGATGTTTGCGCAGGCCAACAGCGAGCATTGCCGCCACAAGATCTTCAACGCCCAGTTCACGATAGACGGCGTGGCGCAGGACCACAGCATGTTTGGCATGATCCGCCACACCCACCAAACCAACCCGCAACACATGCTGGTGGCCTACTCGGACAATGCCTCCGTCATGGAAGGCACGGCGGTCGAGCGATTTGTGGCGAAAACCGGCTCTCAATCAAGCCTGGCGGGTGTCAGCAGCTATGCAAAACATAGCGAAACCAATCACGTGCTGATGAAGGTGGAAACTCACAACCACCCGACGGCAATTTCGCCCTTTCCCGGTGCCTCCACAGGCGCAGGTGGCGAGATTCGCGACGAAGGCGCCACCGGCCGCGGCTCCAAGCCCAAAGCTGGCTTGACCGGCTTCACGGTCTCCAAAATCAATTGGGGTCAGACCCCGATTGGGGCATCGCATGACGAAGCGACGGCGCAGCCCTATGGCAAGCCCGAGCACATTGCCAGCCCGCTGCAAATCATGATCGAGGGCCCGCTGGGTGGCGCGGCCTTCAACAACGAGTTTGGTCGCCCCAATCTGCTGGGCTACTTCCGTGAGTACGAGCAAAGCGTCAGCTACCAGGTGCCCGGCCAGGCCGGTAGCCAGACGACCCAGCGCGGCTACCACAAGCCGATCATGATTGCTGGTGGCCTGGGCGTGATCGACGCCACGCAGACCCACAAGATCGCGTTTGCCGCAGGCAGCCTGCTGATCCAGTTGGGGGGGCCGGGCATGCGTATCGGCATGGGCGGCAGCGCGGCCAGTTCGATGGCCACCGGCGCCAACGCGGCCGAGCTGGACTTTGATTCGGTCCAGCGCGGCAATCCCGAGATCGAGCGGCGTGCGCAGGAGGTCATCAACCACTGCTGGGTCATGGGCGAAAGCGGCGGCCCCAAGGGCGTAGGCAATCCGATTCTGGCCATTCACGACGTGGGAGCCGGCGGCCTGTCCAATGCCTTTCCAGAGCTGACCAACGACGCCGGTCGTGGTGCCCGCTTCGATCTGCGCGCCGTGCCGCTGGAAGAAAGTGGCATGGCGCCCAAGGAAATCTGGTGCAACGAAAGCCAGGAGCGTTATGTGCTGGCCATCGCGCCGGAGTCACTGGCGCTGTTCCAAGCCTTGTGCGAGCGCGAGCGTTGCCCGTTTGCCGTGGTCGGTGTCGCCACCGAGGAGCGTCAATTGGTGGTGGCCGATGGGGAGCAGGGCGTGCGCCGCGCCGGGTACGAAGTGACAAGCGTGGGGGCACCCGTCAACATGCCGATGTACGTGCTGCTGGGCAAGCCCCCCAAGATGCACCGCGACGTGAGCACCGTGGCACGCCAGTTCGAACCCGTCAACCTGACCGGCGTGGCCCTGCAACAGGCGGTGATCGACGTGCTGGCGCACCCGACCGTGGCGTCCAAGCGTTTCCTGATTACCATTGGCGACCGTACCGTGGGGGGCATGAGCCATCGCGACCAGATGGTGGGTCCGTGGCAGGTGCCGGTGGCCGACTGCGCCGTCACGCTGGCTGATTTCAAGGGCTTCGCCGGCGAGGCCATGAGCATGGGCGAGCGCACCCCGCTGGCCACCGTCAACGCGCCGGCATCCGGGCGCATGGCGGTGGCGGAAGCCATCACCAATCTGTTGGCGGCGCCGATCGAGCTGTCGCGTGTCAAGCTGTCGGCCAATTGGATGGCGGCCTGTGGCGAGCCCGGTGAAGACGCCGCGCTGTATGCCACGGTCAAGGCAGTGGGGCTGGAGTTGTGCCCGGCTTTGGGCATCTCGATCCCGGTCGGCAAGGATTCGCTGTCCATGCGCACGCAGTGGCAAGACCAAGAGGGCGCCAAGAAGGTCACCTCACCGGTGTCGCTGATCGTCAGCGCCTTTGCCACCTTGGCCGACGTGCGCGGCACCCTCACCCCGCAGCTTGACGCCACCCAGGACACGACCTTGGTGCTGATTGACCTGGGTCGTGGCCGCAACCGCATGGGCGGCAGCATGCTGGCGCAGACGCTGGGGCAAATGGGCCACGAGGTGCCCGACCTGGATGAGCCTCAGGACCTGGTGAATTTGGTCAAGGCGATCAACGTGCTGCGCGCTCATGGCCGCATCCTGGCCTACCACGACCGCAGCGACGGCGGCCTGTTGGCGGCCGCGTGCGAAATGGCATTCGCCGGCCATGTGGGGGTGGCGCTCAATGTTGACATGCTGGTCACCGAGGGTGATGGCATCACCGACAGCCGCGCCGAATACGGCGACAGCAAAAATTGGGCGGGTCAGGTTAGCGCACGGCGCGAAGAGCTGACCCTCAAAGCCTTGTTCAGCGAAGAGCTGGGCGTGGTGATCCAGGTGCCCACCGCGCTGCGCGGCGAGGTGATGCAGACGCTACGCGAACATGGCTTAAGCAAGCACAGCCACTTCATCGGCAAGACCCGTCCCAGCAGTTCGGATATCCAAGCGGGCGTGGGCGAGATTCAGGTCTGGCGCGATGCCAAGGCAGTGTTCACGGCCAAATTGCAAGACCTGCACCAGGTGTGGGACAGCGTGAGTTGGCAGATCTGCCAGCGCCGCGACAACCCGACCTGTGCGGATGCCGAACATGCAGCCGCCGGCGATCCGCTGGACCCGGGCTTGCAGGTCAAGTTGGGGCTGGTTGAAACCGCCTCAGACTCGATTGGGGCGGCGGGCGGCGATGGATTGCGGGTCAAGCCCGCAATGACAGCCGAAGACCGCACGCGGATCATGCAGGCCCCCGCACTGCTGCTGACCCGCCCCAAGGTGGCGGTGCTGCGCGAGCAGGGTGTCAATTCCCACGTGGAGATGGCTTACGCCTTCACCGAGGCTGGCTTTGAAGCCTTCGACGTGCACATGACCGATCTGCAGAGCGGTCGCGCCAAGTTGGCCGACTTTCAGGGTGTGGTGGCCTGCGGCGGCTTCAGCTACGGCGACACGCTGGGCGCGGGCATCGGCTGGGCGCGTTCCGTCACCTTCAATCCCACGCTTGCCGAACAGTTCAAGGCCTTCTTTGCGCGCACCGACACCTTTGGCCTGGGCGTGTGCAATGGTTGCCAGATGTTTGCCGAGTTGGCCGACATCATCCCTGGCGCGCAAGACTGGCCGCGTTTCACCACCAACCAGAGCGAACGCTTCGAAGCGCGCCTGTCGATGGTGGAGGTGCTCGACTCGCCCTCGCTGTTCTTCGCCGGTATGGCGGGGGTTCGATTGCCGATCGCGGTCGCGCACGGCGAGGGTTATGCCAACTTCAAGTACCGAGGCGATGCCACCAAGGCGATTGCCGCGATGCGCTTCACCGACAACCACGGTGCGGCCACCGAGGCCTACCCCTTCAACCCCAATGGCAGTCCGGCTGGGCTCACGGCGGTGACCACGCTGGATGGCCGCTTCACGGCCATGATGCCGCACCCCGAGCGCGTGTTTCGCAACATCCAGATGAGTTGGACCGATGGCGACCTGTCGGCCCACAGCGCCTGGATGCAGTTGTGGCACAACGCGCGCAAGTGGGTTGGATGAGAGTGTTTTGCAGGAACTGGAGTAATGCCTTGAATCGTCTAACTATTTGTCTCGTTGGCCTGTTTGGCCTGGTCACAGTCGCCATGGCCGATCCGGTCAAGCACTACAACGAGCACTGCGCGGCCTGCCACGGGGCGGATCGCCTGGGCAGCACCGGCCCGGCCTTGCTGCCGGAAAGCCTGGCGCGCCTGCGCAAGCCCGACGCGGTTCGCACTATCGGCCTGGGTCGCGCCGCCACGCAGATGGGCGGGTTTGCCGACCGGCTGAGCAAGGACGACATCGAGGCCCTGACGGCCTTCATCTACAGCCCTGGTGCCACCGCGCCGACCTTCACCGAGGCGGATATCCGGGCCTCGCGCATCGTCAACCACGCGCCGGGCAGCCTGCCGGGCGCGCCAGCGGCGGTATTCAAAGGCGTGGACATGATGAACCTGTTCATCGTGGTGGAAACCGGCGACCACAGCGTCACCGTGCTCGATGGCGACAAGCTGGAGCCGATTCACCGCTTTGCCAGCCGCTACGCCCTGCACGGCGGGCCGAAGTTCACACCCGAGGGGCGCTACGTGTTTTTTGCCTCGCGCGACGGCTGGGTGACCAAGTTCGACATCTGGAACCTCAAAGTGGTGGCCGAGATCCGGGCCGGCATCAACACCCGCAACCTGGCGGTGTCGGGCGACGGCAAGGTCCTGGCGGTGGCCAACTACTTGCCCAACACCCTGGTGCTGATGGACGCCGACCTCAATCTGCTCAAGGTCCTGTCGGTGAAGGACAAGGACGGCAAAGTCAGTTCGCGCGTGTCGGCGGTCTATGACGCGCAGCCCAGGAAGAGCTTCGTGGCGGCGCTGAAAGATGTCGCCGAGGTCTGGGAGATCAGCTACAACCCGAACGCCGAGGACATTCCGATCGGCATGGTGCATGACTTTCAGTACAAGGAGGGCGCATTCATCCGTGGCTTCCTGAACCCCCGGCGCTCTTACCTGTCCGAGCCGCTGGATGATTTCTTCTTCACCCAGGGCTACAACGAACTCATGGGCACCAGCCGCGAGGCCGGCAAAGGGCAGGTGGTTAACCTCGATGTGCGCAAGCGCATTGCCGATCTGAACCTGCCCGGCATGCCGCACCTGGGCTCGGGTATCACCTGGAAGTGGCAGGGCAAGACCGTGATGGCCACGCCCAACCTCAAGGATGGCCTGATCACCGTGATCGACTTGAGCGACTGGAAGACCATCAAGAGCTTGCCCACGCCGGGCCCGGGCTTTTTCATGCGCTCACACGAGAACACGCCTTATGCCTGGGCTGATTCCATGATGAGCAAGGCCAAGGACACCTTGACGGTGTTCGACAAGCGCTCGCTCGAAAAAGTGTCCGAAATCAAGACCGACCCCGGCAAGACCCTGGCGCACATTGAGTTCACGCGTGATGGCAAATACGCGCTGGCCAGCCTGTGGGAGCGCAAGGCCGACGGCGGCGCCTTGATCGTGTTCGACGCCGCCACCTTCAAGGAGGTCAAGCGTATCCCGATGGACAAGCCGGTTGGCAAGTACAACCTGTTCAACAAGATCAGCCGTTCGGAAGGTACTTCGCACTGACCGATACCGCGGCCGGGTTGCGCCGCGGCGGCGCTTCAGGCCGTGTTGACCGGAATGCGCACTTTCGGGTGCGGCGTGATCTGAACGCGCTCGCGCTCCCCGGACAAACCAATCTCTTCGTCCGACAAATAACAAGCCGGGTCCTCCTGCCACGGGTCGCCGGTCAACTGCTGCGCCCGCACACGGGTGTTGCCACCGCAGACATCAAAGAAATTGCAGTCACCACAGCGCCCCTTGACTCGCCGCGGACTGGCTTTCAGGCCTGCCATCAAGGGGTCGCTGGTGTCGCACCAGATTTCGGAGAATTTGCGCTGGCGCACGTTGCCCAGCGTGTAGTGCCACCACATGGTGTCGGGGTGCACATTGCCCAGGTTGTCGATGTTGGCGACGTTCACGCCCGAGGAGTTGCCGCCCCATTGCGCCAGCTTGGCGCGCAGGTGGGCTTCGCGCTCGGGCATGTGGCGGCGCACCCAGTGCAACAGGTAGACGCCGTCGGCATCGTTGTTGCCAGTGACGAATTCCTTTTCCACGCCGCGCTGCAGGTGCTCCCAGCAGGTGTCGAACATCAGGTCCATCGCCTTGCGGGTGGTCTCCAAGAACGCATCGTGGCCGCGGTTCTTGTTGCCGCGCCCGGCGTAGTTCAGGTGCGAGAGGTAAAACTTGTCAATACCTTCGTCTTCGACCAGTTGCAGCAGGGCGGGCAGGTCGTGGGCGTTGTCCTGCGTCAGGGTAAAACGCACGCCGACCTTGATGTTGGCTTGCCGGCACAGTTTGACGGCGTGCAGCGATGCATCAAAGGCGCCTTGCTTGCGCCGGAACTTGTCATGCGTCTCACGCAAGCCGTCCAGGCTGATACCAACATAGTCAAAGCCGGTGGCCGCAATGCGCTCGATGTTCGACTCGTCGATCAAGGTGCCATTGGTCGACAGGCCGACGTAGAAGCCCATGGTCTTGGCACGGTCGGCGATGTCGTAGATGTCGTTGCGCAGCAAGGGCTCGCCGCCCGACAGAATCAGCACCGGCACGCCGAAGGCGCGCAGGTCGTCCATCACGGTAAAGGCCTCGGCGGTACTTAATTCACCGGCAAAGTCTTTGTCGGCCGAAATCGAATAACAGTGCTGGCAGGTCAGGTTGCAGCGCCGGATCAGGTTCCAGATCACCACCGGACCGGGTGGGTTGCGCTTGGGGCCCATGGGTGTGGGGTGTGCGATTTCGCGCATGTATTGACTGATACGAAACATGGTTGCTTCCTCCTTAGTCGGGGATCACGCGTGCGCGCTGTTCCACTGGGTTTTGCTCGCTGAGCCGCAGGCCGGTCTTCTTCAGTATGCGGGTGCTGTAGAGCACGTCATGGGCGCGCACGTGTTCACCCAGCAACTCGGCGATTTGCGCGATCTGGCCCTGCACCTCGTCGCGGGTCTTGCCATGCACCATGGCAAACAGGTTGTAGCGCCACTGCGGCAAGTGGCGCGGCCGGCGGTAGCAGTGGCTGACGAAGTCGAATCGGCCGACGCGTGCGCCAAGCTCGTCGACCATCTCATCACTCACGTCCCACACCGTCATGCCGTTGGCCTTGTAGCCCAGTCGGTAGTGGTTGGGCACCACGCCGATGCGCCGGATCAGGCCCTGCTCCAGCATGCGCCGCATGCGCCGCATCACCTCACCGGGGTCGATCAGCAACTGCTCCCCAATGGCGTGGTAGGGCCGCGCAACCAGCGGCAGGCCGCCCTGGGTGGCGACGATGATGGCGCGGTCGACGGTGTCGGGCACACCGTTGACGGGATCTTGGTCAGAAGCCATCATGGCGCGCGTCAAGCCTGCAGCTTGAGTTCGACGAAGAACTCGCGCGACTTGGGGAAATTGAACACTTCACAGCCGGTGTCCTGTTCGATCTTGCGGATCACATCGGCGATCTGTTCGGGCGATTCCGTGGCCAGCACAAACCACATGTTCAGCGCGTGATCGCGTTGGTAGTTGTGGGCGACTTCCGGCAGTGCGTTGACCGCTTGCGCGACATGCTCGAAGTCCTGCGCGCCCGCGTGCAAGGCCGCCAGCGTGAAGGCGCCGCCCATTTTTTCAATTTGGTAGAGCGGCCCGATACGGGTCAGCAGGCCGCTTGCCAGCATCGCTTGCAGTCGTGTCAGCAGGGTGGCTTCGTCCACACCCAGGGCTTGTGCCGCCGCCAGATAAGGGCGCTCGCACACTGGCAAACCGCCTTGCAGCGTGTTGATGATGGCGCGGTCGATCTCATCCATGCGCCAGTTCCCGGCTCGGTGCATAACGGGCGCCGCACTGCTTGAAACGCCGGCTACTGAATAAGACCGTGTGCGGGTACGCGTCGAGCTGGCACAGCGCGGATAACGCCTCGATGCGCGCGGCGACCTCATCGCGGTCCTTGCCGTGAATCATGCAAAACAGGTTGTAAGGCCAACAGGGAAGTTGCCGGTTGCGCCGGTAACACAGCGTGACCCGAGCGGTGGCCGCAATCGCCCGCCCGACTTGGCTGACAGCGGCGTCTGGCACATCCCACACCGCCATGGCGTTGGCCTGGTAGCCCAATTCATGATGGCGTACCACCACGCCCAGGCGCTTGATCACTCCCGTGTGAACCCATTGCGTCATCAGTGCCAGGGCTTGCGGCTCGGGCAAGCCCAGCGCGGCATAGGGACGAGAAACCAGCGGCAGGCCTTGCTGCAAGGCCGCCACCAGGGTTTGCTGGTCTGCGCTGAGTGCGGCCGCGCCAGCAGTCTGGCTGGGGCTTGGCGTCGAGCTTGTCCCGTAAGAAAAAGTCTGGTCGGCGCGCGCTGACAGATCGAACCCCAGGTCGATGTGGAAATCCTCCAGCAGCGGCAGCACCAGCACCGAGCCGCACAGGCAGCTTGCCTCGATCTGCTGCAACACGGCCTGCAGGCGCTGCGCGCAAGGGGCGGCGACGACAAACCACAGGTTGAAGTGGTGTTCGCGCTGGTAGTTGTGGTTGACCTCGGCGAAGTCGCTGACCATGCGGGCGACGGCGTCCAGCCGTTCAGGGGGGACGGCCAAGGCGGCCAGAGCGCTGGCGCCGATGGCATTGGGACGAAACACCGCGCCGACCCGGCTGACCAAGCCGCTTTGCTGCATGCGGCGCAGGTGGTCAATGACGCATTGCTCGGTGCTGCCGAGCTGCTGCGCCAGGGCGTCGAACGGGCGTGCCACAAGCGGGAAATCGCGCTGAAAGCGATTAAGCAGCGCGAACTCCAGTTCGTTCAGGTTCGGGCTGGCATCGGTCGGGTTCATGGTGGCCAAGCCTTCAGCGTTCAGCGTTCAAAACCCGATGCGCGCGGCGCGCGCGGTGAAGAAGATGCCGCTGGGCGCTTGGGCCGCCAGTTCCGCGCGGCGGGCAAAACTGGTGGTGTCGTAGACCACCACGCGGTTGTCGTCGCGCGCGGAGATCCAGACCGACTCGCCACGCGGCGAAAATTCCATGTGCAGCACCGTTTTGCCCGGCTCCAGACGCTTGATCACTTGGCGTGTCTCGGTGTCGATCACCTGCACCTGGCTATTGTCGGGAAAGGCAAAGTTGACCCACACCTGGCGACCGTCCGGGCGCGCCATCACAAAGACCGGCTGGCTGGCAACCGCGACACGCGCCACCTCGGCCCAGGTTTCGGTGTCAACCACCAGCACCTCGTGGCGCCCAATGGCCGGCAAATAGGCGTAACGCCCGGCCACGGCCCAGCCGCGCAAGTGCGGCATCTTGAATACCGGCAGTTTCTCTTGACCCTTGCCATAGCCGTCGAGGATGCGGCGCACGCCCCGCTCTGGGTGCCACAGGTCCAGCAAGGCCAGGCCATCCTCGCCAAACAAGCCGGCCAGGTAGTACCGGCCGTTGGGTGTGATCAGGCCGTCATACGGTTCGCGCCCGATGTTCTTGTACTTCTCGATGCGCGGCTCGCGTGGGTTGCTGAAGTCGCCGACCCAAATCTCGCCAGCATCGAACAGGCTCCAGACGAAGCGGTTGCCCGGCGCGTCGGCCAGCCCCACCACTTTGGCGCGCTCGCCGTTGGGGCCATAGGTGGAGGGCACGTCGGCCAGCAGCTCCAGGGTATCGGCTCTGAAGACCTTGACGCCGCCGGGGGCGTAGTTCTGTGCCGCGACCAGCGAGCCGTCTTGCGATACCGCACCACCAATGCTGTTGCCCGCCTGCATCACCCGATGCGCAATCACGCCCTTGAGCAGATCCACCTTGGACAGGCCGCCATCGCGCCCGAACACGTAGGCATGGCGCCCATCGCGCCCGTACACAACCGAGGCATGTGAAAGATCGCCCAGGCCTTGCACGGTAGCCAAGGTCATCATCCGCGTGGTATCGACAATCTGAACGCTGCCGCTGGCGCGCTCGATCACGACGCCCAAGTCGCCGGTGCCCCGCAGGGCCGGGCCAGCGCAGCCCGAGAGCATCGCCAACGCGAACACGCCCGAGGCGACAAGGCAGGTCTTAACGTTCACGGGGAAATCCTTTCTGCAAGTTCACGACGATCCATTCGGCTTCGGCTTCATTGACGAAGCGGCGCCAAGGTGGCATGGCAGTGCCTGGGCGCCCATGCAGGATGGTCGCGGCGAGGCTGTCCATGGGCTTGTCCTTCAGCGTCTCGGGCAGCAGTGCGGGCCCCAGGCCACCCTTGAGCGTCAGCCCGTGACAGGAGCCGCAGTCCTGCCGTACGAGCGTGACCAGTTCGCCGCGCCGGGAGGCATCCGGTGCGCTGGTCACCGCCATGCCGGGGACCTGTCCTAGCGCTTGCGACCACATGCCGCTACACGACAGGCAAACAAGCAGCCACTTCGCGGCGGTTGCGAATGGGTCAGCCCGCAGCGTGCGGGATAGCAAATATTTCATCGGTTAACGACGTGCGAGGTGATCCCGAAGCCGTCTGCGGTTGGGTTGGAACGGGTTATACCAAGCTTCCCGCGCAGGAATGCTGCCAAGCCAGTCTTGAGCCAAGTCAATTCAGCATATGTTGATGCAAGTCAACTTTTTGCGGTAGTCCGCAGGCTAGATTCGCTGCACGTTCATTTGGCACCAAGCACCCTCACCATGCGTCAAACCCCTGCCGCCACGGCAACCCGCACCTTCCATGGCAACTCTTGCGGCGAGGGTCGGGTGTTTCTGGTCGGCGCCGGGCCGGGCGATCCGCAATTGCTCACCTTGCGTGCTGCGGCCTTGTTGGGTGAAGCCGATGCGGTGGTGTACGACCACCTGGTCAGCGCTGGCGTGCTCGACATGGTGGGGGCGCAGGCCGAGCGCGTCTACGTGGGCAAGCAAGACAGCCGCCACACGCTGGCGCAAGAAGACATCAATTTGCTGCTGGTACGTTTGGCACGCGAGGGCAAACAGGTGGTACGGCTCAAAGGCGGAGACCCCTTCATTTTTGGACGCGGAGCGGAAGAGGCCGAGGTCTTGGTGCAGGCGGGCGTGCCCTTCGAGGTAGTACCCGGTATCACGGCGGCCGGGGGTGTTTCCTGTTACGCGGGCATTCCCCTGACGCACCGTGATTACGCGCAGTCGTGCAAGTTCATCACCGGCCACCTCAAGGATGGCTCGCTCAACTGGGATTGGGCCAACCTGGTGCAGCCGCGCCAGACGGTGGTGATCTACATGGGCCTGGGTGCCTTGCCCGAGATCAGTCGCCAACTGGTGGCGCATGGGCAGTCGGCGGACATGCCGACCGCGGTGATCGAAAGGGGCACCACCGCCGAACAGCGGGTCGTCGTGGGAACCTTGGACACGATCTCGGAGTTGGTCAAGGAGCAAGGCCTCAAGTCGCCCTGTCTGATCATCGTGGGCGAAGTCGTCTCGTTGCGCGCTTCCTTGAACTGGTTCGAACGCTTGGCCCCACGCTGAAGCGGGCGGGAGCGCCCGGCATCGACTCAAGCGCCGTCGCGCCCGGGTCCGGTCGGCGCGACCAGTGGCAGGCGTATGTCGAACGTCGTGCCAGTACCCACGCTGGAATCGATCTTGAGGGTGCCCCCCAGTACCTTGTGGACCAGGTTGTCCACAATGGTCATGCCCAGGCCGGTGCCGCCGCGGCCGATCTTGGTGCTGAAGAAGGGCTGAAACAGTTGCGCCAGCAGCGCTGGCGACATGCCGACGCCGTTGTCGGAAATCCGAAGGTGCACCAAGCCCTCGCTGGCCTGTGCGCTGATGGTCACGTGGCCGTCGGCTCGGCCATCGAACGCGTGAAGGTAGGCATTGTTGACCAGGTTGATGACCACTTGTCCAATCGCCCCTGGATAGCTGTCCATCCTGATCCCGTCAGCAATGGCCGATGTCACCGAGTGTGATTGCCGCCGCAAGCTTGGGCTGAGGGTGTTCAGCACGTCACCCACCACTGCGGCGAGATCGAAGGCACGACGCTGCTCGCTGGCCTGGTCGGCGGCGACTTGCTTGAAGTTCTTCACCAGATCGACCGACCGGTACAGGCTGCGTTCGATCAAGTCGCTGCCCTCGCGCATGGAACGCAGAAATGCCGTCAGGTCGGAGCGCTTGAGCTGGCCGGCCTCGGCCAGCGCCTCGAAACGTCTGGCATGGTCCGTGAGCGTGGTCGCCGCAATCAGGCTGTTGCCCAAGGGCGTGCCCAGCTCGTGCGACACGCTGGCCGCCAGGGTATTGAGCGTCGCGTTGGCGGCGCTGCGCGCCAATTGTTCCTGTGACTGCTGCACGATGGCCATCGCGGCCTGCAATTGCGCCGAGCGCTGTTCGACCCGCTGCTCCAGTGTGTCGTTGAGCAGGTGCAGCCGGCTTTGCGCCTGTTTGCGTTCGGTGATGTCGAGGTAGGTGGTGACCATCCCGCCATCCGGCGTGGGCACACCCATGATTTCTAGTGTGCGGCCGTCGGCTGGCCGGGTCCGCTCGAAGTGGTGCGCGACGAAGCGTTTCGCGACGTCCACGCGGCTGCACACGATCTCCTCGATGTCGCCTGGCCCGTACTCACCACGTTCGGCGTTGAAGCGGGCAAGGTCCGCAAATCGCGTGCCGGGCTCGCACAGTTGCGCGGGCAACTGCAGCAGTTCGCGAAACCGCTGATTGGACAGGACCAGCTCCAGATCAGCGTTCATGTAGCTGATACCCTGGTTCACGTTGCTGACGACGGACTGCAGCAAGGTCGCCTTGCTGGCCAATTCTTGTTCTCGCACGCGCAGTTCGGCGGTGCGGGCCTCGACTCGTTGCTCCAGCTCGGCGCTGAGGTCGCGCAGGGCCTGTTCGCGCTGACGGGCCACGGTGACATCGGTATAGGTGGTGACCATGCCACCACTGGGCAGCGGTTGGCCGCAGACCTCGATGATGGTGCCGTCGGGGCGCTGGCGCTCGAAACGGTGTGGCAGGAACTGGCGCGCCAGTGCCAGCCTTTGCTGCACTTGTTCGTCCACATCGCCGGGGCCATATTCGCCTTGCGTGGCGTTGTAGCGCAACGCGTCCTGCATGGTCGCTCCCGGCTTGCACAGGGCATCCGGAAAGCCCAGCATGGCCTGAAAACGGCTGTTGGCCGCCACCAGGACCAGTTCGTGATCGAACACGGTCAGGCCGACATCGAGTTGGTCAATGCCTTCCAACAGAAGTGCCGAGCCGCTGCCGATACCGACGCCCAAGGTCATCTAGTCTCCAATTTCAGGCTTCGCGGGACAGACCGGAGCGTTGCGACGCTCTGTCCTCAACTGATCAGGGGTGTTTTGGCGGGTTGGCCCGCCGCCAAGTTCGATTTTGCCATCCGCGCGGGCGTCTTGCTGTGTTGGCGCTTGCGCTGCCAGCCAGTGTAGGGCAGCGGCCAGGGCCAGCGTGAGATGCGCGAGGGCGACCGCCGTGGGGGGCTCGCCCAGCTCAAAGCGTTCGCCACGAATGGCCAGCAGGTTGCACGGTGGCGGCGCGCGTCCGTGCAGTTCGCGAAACACCTGCATCACCGCCTGCGGCGACATCGCATGGCTGGTGAAGCTGTGGTCGCGCGCCGGCGTCAGGCGGGTGATCTCGAACGGCGCGGCGCAACGCAGACTGGCATCAACAAACAACACGCGCTGACGCCCGCCCAGGTCAAGGGCGTGCTCCACTTGCAGTTGGAAATCGGTCAGGCATTGCACGCCGACCCAGTGCTGGGCCGCCAAGCGGGTTTCCAGTTGTTCAAGCAGCATCGGCCCGAGCGCGTCGTCGCCGCGGCTTGGGTTGCCCCAGCCGAACACCAGCAGCGGTGCGATGGCGGGCGTGGCAAGGTTCAGCACGGGCCCCCAAGCGCATGGCGCATGTGCCCATCCGAGCCGCGCAGCACGCGATCCAGCAACTCGCCGCGCGGCCCGAGCAACGCCACGTCCAGCGGCATCTGACCCAGCGCATGGGTGGCGCAGGACAGGCAGGGATCGTAGGCCCGGATCGCCACTTCGATATGGTTGAGCAGGCCCTCGGTGATCTCCTTGCCGTCCAGATACTGGCGCGCCACCGCGCGCACCGACTCGTTCATGGCCTGGTTGTTGTGGGTGGTGGCGACGATCAGGTTGCACATCGTCACCAGGTCGTTGTCGCCCACTGCGTAATGGTGGATCAGGGTGCCGCGCGGCGCCTCGATCACGCCAATGCCTTCCCTTTGGCGCGGACCCGACGCCATCAGCTCGCCGGACAGAATGTCCGGGTCGTCCAGCAGCCCGGCGATGACTTCCATGCAGTGCAGCACCTCGATCATGCGCGCCCAGTGGTAGGCCAGCGCGGCGTGGATCGGTTGACCACGCCCCCATGCCAGGAACTCCCGGCGCTGGGCTTCAGCCAGTGGGCTTGGGATGAAGTCGCAGTTCTGGATGCGCGCCAGCGGCCCGACCCGGTACCAGCCGAGCTGCGGCCCGAGACTGCGCAGGTAGGGGAACTTCATATAAGTCCAGGGCTTGACGTCTTCTTCGATCAGGTCAAGGTAGGTCTGGTCGCTGGCCCCGTCCAGGATGATGCGGCCGGCCGCATCGCGGGCGCGCAGCTTGCCGTCGTACAGGTCCAGCGCCCCGTCCGCGCGCACCAGCGACAGCATATTGGCCGGGACGCTGCCAAATGTGTCGTACAGGGCCGGATTTTGTGCGTGCAACTGCCGGGCGATGGCCACCGCGTCTTGCGCCCAGGCGGTCATCTGGGCCACGTCGCGGCGCAGCAGCGCGCGGTCCTCCAGGCTGACATGTTTGTTCATGCCGCCAGGTACCGAGCCGGTGCCATGCACGCGCTTGCCGGCGGTGGCGCGGATCACCTCCTGGCCAAACTTGCGCAGCAGCACGCCCTTCCTGGCGATGTCGGGGTGCGCTTGCGCCACGCCAACGATATTGCGCCGGTTGAGTTCGGAGTCAAAGCCAAACAGCAGGTCAGGCGAGGACAGGTGGAAGAAATGCAAGGCGTTGCTCTGCATCACCTGGCCGTAGTGCATGAGCCGGCGCAGCTTGGTGGCCGAGGGCGTGACCGGCGTGGCCCCCACCACCAGATCGAGCGCCTTGCTGGCAGCCAGATGGTGCGACACCGGACAGATGCCGCACAGGCGCTGCACCATCACCGGCACTTCCCAGTAGGGCCGGCCCTCGATGAACTTCTCGAAACCGCGAAACTCGACGATATGCAGGCGTACCTGCTGGACCCGCTGGTGCTCGTCGAGCAGCAGCGTGACCTTGCCATGGCCTTCCACGCGTGTCAGCGGGTCAATCGCCACGCGGCGCAGGCCTAGTGGTTGGGCGGCGGATTCGAGATCAAACGTCATGGCCGTCCTGGTTCTCGCGCGGGTTCTCAGTCATAGCGCATCTCACCGTGGCCGAGATGCGGCGTGCGCCCGGCCATCAGGTCGGTCAGGAAGCTCCAGAAGGCGTCGGCCGAAGGCGGGCAACCCGGCAAGAAGTAGTCCACCTGCACCACCTCGTGGAGGGGGTGCACGCGGTTCAGCGGCAAGGGCAACTCGGGGTCGTTGGGGATAAGGCTGCCGGCGCGCAGGCCGGGTCGGGTTCGGTAGACCTCGGTCAGCATCACGCCGACGTCAAAGCGATTGCGCTGCGCGGGCAGGCCGCCGGTAATCGCGCAGGCGCCCACCGCGACCAGGGTCTTGCAGTGGCTGCGCATGGCGCGCAACACGGTCACATTTTCGGCATTGCACAAGCCGCCCTCGATCAGACCGATGTCACACGTACCGATTTCCTTGATGTCGGTGAAAGGGGAGTGGCCTAGCTCGATGTGTTCGAGCAAATCGAACAGCCGCTCATCCATGTCAAGAAAGGACATGTGGCAGCCAAAGCAGCCCGCCAGCGAGACGGTGGCCAGCTTGAGCTTGCGCGGTGCTGCGCTCATCAGCTTGCTCCGTCTTCGCGGGTCGGCGCCGGCTGCGAAATCGGCGCCAGATCAAACTGGCGCTGACCAATCGGGATCGCGAAGCCCCGCCGCTTGGGCAGGATCACGCCCACCGGGCAGATGCTCGCGGCCCGGTCCGCCAGCGCCATGTTGGTGTCGCCAAGCTGGCCGCTGTCGCTGTTGACCAGCAGGTGGGTGCCGATGCCGTGCCCACCAATGGCAAACACGTTCTTACCGTCCACCAAAGCGCTGGCGCGCACGCACAACTCACACAGGATGCAGCGGTTGAAATCCAGCAGCAAATCGGGGTGGCTGGCGTCCACCGGACGATTGGGGTAGAACTCCTCGAAGTGCGGCCCTTCCATGCCCATCTGGTAGGCCGTTGCCTGTAGTCGGCAGTTGCCGCTTTTCTCGCAGCTCGGGCAGAAATGGTTGCCCTCGACAAACAGCATTTGCAGCAAGGTCTTGCGCTGCGCGTTGAGCTCCGCGGTGTCGCTCTGCACCGCCTGCCCGGTGGCGGCCCGCACGGTGCAAGCGGCGCCGGCTCGGCCGTCAACCTTCACCGTGCACAAACGGCACGACCCGTGCGGCGCAAAGTCCGGGTGCCAGCACAGGTGCGGGATGTAGTGGCCGGCCCGGGTGGCGGCCGCCATGATGGTGTCGCCCGCTTGATACGGCACGTCCTGGCCGTCGAGCGAGAAGCTGCCCACTGCGCCAGGCGCGGCGGTCGTCATGGCGGCGTCTCCAGGTAGGCGAGCGGATCGTCGCGACCCGTCATGCGACGGGCGATCGACAGTTCGGCGTCAAGATCGAAGCCAGGCCCGAAGTGCAATGACTGCAAGTGCCGCTCGTAGGCCGGACGGAACTTGATGAGGGTGTCACGCAAGGGATTGCAGGCCGAGGCGCCGAGTCCGCAATGGGTGGTGGCGTGTAACAGTCGGTCAAGTTCAAACAGCACGTCCATGTCGTGGCTCGATCCGCGCCCGCCAGCACCGGAGCCGGCCAGCTTGTCCAGGCGGCGCACCACCAGTTCGGTGCCAACCCGGCACGGTGTGCAAAAGCCGCAGCTTTCATGCGCAAAGAAGTGCGCGAAATTGCGTGCCACCTCGAACATGTCGCGGCTGCGGTCGAACACCATGAAGGCGCCCGCGGTGGGCACGTCTTCGAAACCGATGCGCCGGCCGAACTCGAACGCCGACAGGCACACCCCGGACGGCCCACCCACCTGCACCGCCTGGGTGTCGTGCGCGCCACAGTCCTCAAGAATGCGGCCAATGCGGGTGCCAAAGGGGTATTCGTACAGGCCGGGCCGCTCACAGTCGCCCGAAACGCAGTGGATCTTGGTGCCGCTTGACTGTGCGGTGCCGATGCCCGCCCACCATGCGCCGCCGCGCAGGGCGATGTGACTGGCTGCGCAATAGGTCTCAACGTTGTTCACAACGGTGGGCTGGCCCAGGTAACCCTGCTCGACCGGAAACGGCGGGCGGATGCGCGGTGTGCCGCGCTTGCCTTCGAGCGATTCAATCAGCGCCGACTCCTCGCCGCAAACATAGGCGCCAGCGCCGACATGGATGTCGATGTCGAAATCGAATCCCACGCGCCCCAGAATGGCCGAACCCAGCAATTGCCGGCCGCGCCGGCGTTGCAACACCGCCTGCAAGTGCGCCAGCAAAAAGCGGTACTCGCCGCGCAGATAGACCAGGCCATGGCGCGCGCCAATGACCAGCGCGGCCACGGCCATGCCCTCGAATACCTCGTCGGCATGGCGCGCCAGCAGCACCCGGTCCTTGAACGTGCCGGGTTCGCCTTCGTCGGCGTTGCACACCACGTAGGGCGTCGAGCCGGGCGTCGCCATGCTGGCATCGCGGCACAGCTCCCACTTCAAGCCGGTCGCAAAACCCGCGCCGCCGCGTCCGCGCAGATTGGAGCGCTTCAGATCGTCAAGTGTGCCCTGGGGTCCGCGCAAGAGCGCCGCGGCAATCGCCGTGCCGCTCGCCATGGGCATGCCCAGCAGCACGTCCGCGCGTCGGATGTTGTCGTCCACCCTGAACCAATCCGCTGGCCACTGCGGCACCGGTACTTCGGAGCGAATCAGCTCCGCCATGTGCGCCACCCGTGGTGCGTCCAGCCGCGTGATGACATGCTGGTGATTGATCAGCAGCGCCGGGCCCTGGTCGCACAGGCCGGTGCAGGAGGTGCGACCCACCGTAGTTAGGCCATCGGCACCGAGCTGGCCCGGCACGACGCCGAGCCGCTGGCACAGATCGCTCATCAAGGCTTCGCTGCCGAGCATGTGGTCGGTCACGTTGTCGCTGAAGAGCACCCGGTAGCGGCCCACTGGCTGGGCGTGGAGGAAGCGGTAGAAGCCGACCACGCCCTCGACATGCGCCAGGCTCAGCTTGAGTTCGCGGGCCAGCTCGGCCAGCAGGGGGCGGGGTAGCCAGTCGGTGATCTCCTGTATCTCACGCAGAATTTGGACCAGCGCGTGCGGATCGCGCCCGCGATCACTGAGCAGTTTGCCCAGCGCTGGCGAAGCCAGGCACAGGTGGCCTTCAGGGAGCGCCGGTTCGTTGCTGATGGATCGGGTCATCGTTTTGCATCGTTTGTCGGGTCCTTCGAGCGCATGAAACGTTCAAGCGCCCATGGGCAGCGGATCAAGCCGCACAAGCACCCCGTAACACGGCTGAGTATCCGATTCAATCAGCCGCCTGCGTTGACATATGTCAACTGCACCAAGGCCAAGAAGGGGAAGATGAGGTGATTCACGGTTCGGCATGTTGGGCGCAAGGGCGTTGGTTCATCAGAAAGGATCAGCTATGACGACGATTCGCATCATTGTGGCGGCCACCGATTTCTCGCCGGGTTCGGATGCGGCGGTGCAACGGGCGGTGCAGTTGGCCCGGGCGCATGGCGCATCCTTGCGCCTGCTTCATACCTTCGACGTAGGCGCCTGGCACAGTCTCAAAGGGGTCTTCGCCGCGCAGCGCTTTGTCACCGATCCACCCCCGGACGTGCGTGTGAAGCAGCGCCTGACGGAGCTGGCGCAAGCGCTGGCGGCGCAGACCGGGTTGAAGGTCGAGGCGCATTTCAGCGTTGGCTCGGCGGACAGCGCGATCAGTGCCTATGTGGCGGGGCATGAGACATCATTGGTGGTGATGGGCTCGCGCGCCCAGCCCGAGATGCCGGGTCTGGGCAGCACCGCCCTGAAGGTGCTTCGCGCACCCGCCTGCCCGATTCTGATTGTTCGCCAGGCTCAGGGCGGGCCCTACCAGACGCTGCTGTGTGCCATCGACCTGCACGCCGGTTCGGTGCGTGCCGCGACGGCCGCCATCGCGCTGTTTCCCGCGGCGCGCCAGCACCTGGTTCATGCCGTGCATCCGGCCATGGAGTGGGCGCTCTGGTTGAACCATGTCGCCCGGGAACAGGTGCCGACGCTGCTGCAGGCCATGCATGCGCAGGCACTCGAAAAGCTTGACGCGCTGGCGCGCGACTTGACCCGGCTGGCCGAACATCGCGTCGAGGCCGAGGTGGTGCACGGCGTGCCCGCGCTGGCCATTGTCGAGCGCGCGGCAAGCCTTGGCGCGGACTGCGTGGCGGTGGGCCACCACAGCCAGGACGCGCTGGCCGGGCAACTGCTGGGCAGCATGGCGCAGCACCTGTTGCACCACAGCCTGAGCGACGTTCTGGTGGTGCCATGACGATGGCGCTGCCCCGCTGGACCAGGCTTGCCGCAGCACTGGTGTTGGGCGCGGCGGCCGTGGTCATGCTTGCGCTCGCGCAGGAACCTGCGCTGACGCCCACACCGCCAGTGGCCCCCGCCCCGGCCGCAAGCGTGGCGCTGTTGCGCGTGAGCGGCCCCATTGGCCCCGCCACCGCCGACTACATTGCGCGTGGCCTGCACAAGGCGGCGCGGCAGGGGGCTCCCCTGGTGGTGCTGCAGCTTGACACGCCCGGCGGGTTGGACAGCTCGACGCGCCAGATCGTCAAGGACATCCTGGCCTCCAAGGTGCCGGTGGCGGCCTGGGTGGCGCCCAGCGGCGCGCGCGCGGCCAGTGCCGGGGCGTACATCGTCTATGCCAGCCATGTGGCGGCGATGGCGCCGGGCACCAACCTGGGTGCGGCCACGCCGGTGCAGATCGGCGGCGTGCCGGGCACGCAGCCGCCAGCCCAACCGGCGCCAGAAAAACCGGCCCCGCCGCGTGCGGCGCAGGACAAGGCGAGCGAACCCAAGGACGGCACCGAGCTGGTGCGTCCGGGCGCCGAGGCGATGAACCGCAAGATCGTCAACGACTCGGCCGCCTACCTGCGCGCGCTGGCGCAGATGCGAGGGCGCAACGTCGATTGGGCCGACCGGGCGGTGCGCGACGGCGCCAGCCTGTCCGCGGCCGAGGCGCAGACCCAGCGCGTGATTGATTTCATCGCCGCCGACCTGGCCACGCTGTTGCAGCAGGCGCACGGGCGCACGGTGCAGATGCTCGACGTGCAAACCGACGCCTGGGGCATCAAGGTGTCCAACGTCGAGATCAAGCATGTGGACCTGAACGACAGCATGGTGCGCGCCATCGCCAAGCAGGCCGAGGCCGAGCGCGAGCGGCGCGCCAAGATCATCCACGCCGAAGGCGAGCTGCAGGCCTCCGACAAGCTGCTGGAGGCGGCGCAAAAGCTGGCGCAGGCGCCGCAGGCCATGCAGTTGCGCTACTTGCAGACGCTCACGGCGATTGCCGGGGAAAAGACCTCCACGATCATCTTCCCGATGCCCATTGACCTGATTTCATCGGTGCTGGGGCAGTTATCGAACCCGCCGAGGCGAGGCGAGACCACTTGATCGAACCCAACTTCACCCACCTGGGGCGCCGCTCCACGCTGGTCTTCATGAAGGCACTTCGCGGGGTCGTCGCGCAGTTTGGTTCGTCCCGAGCGCAAGCGGTCGCGAAGAACCGTGTTGCGCACGCCAGCGTACAGGATGCGCTGGGAACCAGCGCATAATCGATTCGACCATGGCCCTGCGTCGACGCGTGCCGGAATTGGATTTTTGTCAACCAAAGGAGCTCGATGTCGCGGCATGTTCTGACCTGGGTCGTCAGCCTCTCCCTGGTGGTGTTGGGGCTGTTCGCACACTTCGCTGCGGCACAGCCCCAGCCACCGCAGCCGATCATCTATGTGTTGCCCATCAAGGGCGTGATTGACCTCGGGCTGGCGCCGTTCGTGGCGCGCGTGCTCGATGAAGCCACGCAGGCCGGTGCCGCCGCGGTGATCCTGGAGATCGACACTTTTGGCGGGCGAGTGGACGCGGCCGTGCAGATTCGCGACGCGCTGCTGGGTGCCAAGGTGCGCACGGTCGCCTTCGTGAACAAACGCGCGATCTCCGCGGGCGCGCTGATCGCGCTTTCGGCCCAGACCCTGGTGATGGCCACCGGCGGCACCATCGGCGCGGCCGCACCGGTGCAGGTTGGCTTGCCCGGCGCCGCCGCGCAACCCGTGCAAGAGAAGACCGTGTCCTATGTGCGCAAGGAGTTCCGCGCCACCGCCGAGGCCCGCAAGCGCCCGCTGCTGCTGGCCGAGGCGATGGTCGATGCTGATGTGGAAGTCCCCGGCGTCATCGAAAAGGGCAAGCTACTGACACTGACCACCGATGAGGCACTGCAGCACAAGGTCGCTGATTTTCGTGCCGACACGCTGGAGCAAGCGCTCCAGCAACTGGGTCTGGCGGGCGCGCAAGTGCGCTCGGCAACGCCGCACTGGGCCGAGCAACTGGTTCGCTTCCTCACGCACCCGGTGGTGAGCTCACTGTTGATCAGCATGGGCATGCTCGGCATCATGGTCGAACTGCGAACGCCCGGCTTCGGCATTGCCGGGGGAGTTGGCGTGGCCAGTCTGGCGCTGTTCTTCTGGGGCCACTGGCTGGTGCAACTGGCGGGGTGGGAGGAGTTGTTGCTGCTCGGGATCGGGCTGGTGCTGCTGATGGTGGAGTTGTTCCTCCTTCCGGGCTTCGGTGTGGCCGGGGCGCTGGGCATCGCTGCCCTGCTCGGCGCCTTGGCGCTGAGCATGGTCGGGGCCGGCGACACGGTTGCGGTCATTCTGGATGCCGTAGGGCGCGTCGCGCTATCGCTGCTGCTGGCCCTGCTGGCGAGTCTGGCGCTACTGCGTTTCCTGCCGCGCTTGCCGTTTGCACGCCGGATGATTCTGGAGACTGACCTGGGATCCGGGCCGGCCCACGGCTCGGCGCCGCAGGCCGACCTGCGCTGGCTGGGCAAGCAGGGGCTGGCATTGTCGGTGCTTCGACCGGCAGGCATCGCCGAGATCGAAGGCGAGCGCGTGGACGTCGTCTCCGACGGCGCAATGATTGAGGTCGGCGCGCCCATTGAGGTGATGCGTGTCGATGGCAACCGAATCGTGGTGCGGCGAGTTCCGCACCTTAAACTGGAGCATTGATTTATGAACGAACTTTTGGCCGGACTGATGGGAAGTATTGGCCTGCTGCTGGTGGTGGTGGCGGCGCTGGCCTTGGTCCTCTACCTGGTACCCATTCCCCTGTGGATCGCGGCCTGGGCATCGGGCGCCTACGTGGGCTTGTTCACGCTTATCGGCATGCGCTTGCGCCGCGTCCCGCCCACCACCATCGTCACCGCGCGCATCAGCGCGGTGAAGGCCGGACTGGACATCTCCGTCAACGACCTGGAAGCCCACTTTCTGGCCGGCGGCAACGTGGTGCGGGTGGTCAATGCCATGATCTCGGCCGACAAGGCCAACATCCCGCTGCCCTTCAAACGCGCTGCGGCCATCGACCTGGCCGGACGCAACGTGCTGGAGGCGGTGCAGATGTCGGTCATCCCCAAGGTGATCGAGACGCCAAGGATCGCCGCGGTAGCCAAGGACGGCATCCAGCTCATGGCTGTCTCGCGGGTGACGGTGCGCACCAACATTGACCGGCTGGTGGGTGGCGCCGGAGAGGAGACGATCATCGCGCGCGTCGGCGAAGGCATGGTCAGCACCATCGGCTCGGCTGTCAGCCACAAGAACGTGCTCGAGAATCCGGACCACATCTCCAAGCACATCCTGAGCAAGGGCCTGGACGCGGGCACGGCCTACGAGATCCTGTCGATCGACATTGCCGACGTGGATGTGGGCGAGAACATCGGCGCCAAACTCCAGATCGACCAGGCCAACGCCGACAAGCAGATCGCCCAGGCCAAGGCTGAAGAACGCCGCGCCATGGCCGTCGCGCTGGAGCAGGAAATGCGCGCCCGGGTGGTCGAGGCCGAGGCCGAAGTGCCGCGCGCCATGGCCGAGGCCTTTCGTCAGGGAAACCTGGGCATCATGGACTACTACCGCATGAAAAACCTGCAGGCCGATACCTCCATGCGCGAGGAAATCGCCAATACGGCGGATGACCCAACGAGTGGCCATAAGAAATAGCGGAGTCCCCCATGAGCAACGTCCCTCAGGATCTGATCGTTCTCCTCATCTTCGGCGCGGTACTGCTGGTTCAATTCATGCTCAAGCATCTGCGCAAGCAGGCGCCGTTGACGGATGTCAAGGCCGAGTCCGAGTTTGATTCGGACATCTTGGTCGGCACGCCGCCCGCTCCCGAGGCCCTGCGCCCGACGTCTGTGCCGCAGACCCGGCCCGGCCCGGCGACCCAGCGTGCTCGTCCGATTCGTTCGGAGCGCGACTTGCCCCGTTCGCGCCGTTTTTCGCGCGGCGCTCTCATGGCCAACCGGAGCGCGGTGCAGGACGCCATCGTCATCGCCGCGATACTGCGGCCATGCCATGCCTACCGGCCCCATGACATCGATTGAGCGCGCACGCCGGGCTTCTCCCGCCAAGAATGAAAACCGACCGTGACCGACGCACTCGCTTTTCTCAACCAGTTCTGGCTCACGCTGCTGTTGCTTATTCCGGTCGTGCTGGTGGCGCGCGCGGTGGTGGCGGGTTCGCGCTACTCGCCGATCCTGATCATCGTGGTGTTCGGTCTGAGCCTGGGCGCACTGCTGGTGGCGACCCGGGCGGGCGCGCCACGATCATTGCGCTGACGGCGTCGTTCTTCGTCGGCGGCCAGGAACTGCGACGCCTGTTCGGCCGCGTGCAGGTGGATGCCGACACCTCGGTGGTGCTGAACA
The DNA here is from genome assembly GCA_030685025.1 of Rhodoferax sp. Lineage (GTDB taxonomy): Bacteria > Pseudomonadota > Gammaproteobacteria > Burkholderiales > Burkholderiaceae_C > Rhodoferax_D. Next base: position 17,524 of record JAUXWC010000024.1, on the reverse strand, counting down.
AGACCGAGGTGATTCTGGGTACCGGCCGCACGCAACTGTTTTTCATCGTGCGCGCTTTTTTTGTGCTGCTGGGCGTGGACGCGACGGTGCGCGTGCTGTTGGGCAGCGGCGGCGAGCGCGCGGGCATTCTGCCGCTGCTGGCCTACCTGGGACTGGTGTTCGCCGCCATTGCGATCGACCCCAGCGCCCAGGTCGACAACAAGCGCCGCTATCTTGGCAAGGGCGCGCTGGAGTTGCTGTTGCTGGTCCTGGCCCTGGTCTCGGCCGCGCTCATGGCCGCCCGGGTGCGCGAGACGGCGGCCTTTCCGCCGATCTTCTTCGCCATGCTGATGGCCGTCATGCTGGGCTGGGCCTGCCCGCGCTGGCGGCATGGGCCGGCGCTGCGCGCGCTGCTGTTCGGCGGCATCTCCCTGCTGATGCTGCTCGGCGGCACGGCGGCGGTGCGTAACCTGGCGCCCGGCATGGCCGGCGCGTTGTCGCACGCCGGGCTCACCGGCGCTTGCACCGCGGGCGACATGGGCGAGACCGCGCAACACCGGGCGCCGATCATGATCGCCGTACCGTTTTTCGGCCACGTCTTTCTGTTCACCATCCTGGCCTTCAGCCTGGACGCGGGGCGCTTGTTGCTGTGGCCGACGGCCGGAGTGGCGCTGTGCGGCGTCGTCATCAGCGCGCTTGCCTTGCGCCAACTGCGCCGATCAGGCGGCGAGGATCGTGCCGAGGTCAAGGGACTGATGCTGTTCTCGTTCGGCTGGCAATTGACCGCGCTGTTCGGCGGCCTGTTGCTGCTCTCGGGTCTGCCACTGGCGCATGCCGCAATGGCCAGCAGTTCGGCGTTGTCGCATTTCGGCATGTTTGCCGCGCTTCAGGGCGGGCTGTTCGGAGCCGAGGCTGCCACGCTCATCGCGTTCGTCTTTGCGATGCCCTTCCTGATTCATCCTTTTGTGTTCTTCATGTTCGGACGCGGCATGCAGCGCGGCGGCGAGATGCCGCGCCTGCCGGCCTATCTGCTGGCGCTGTTCGGGGCCGCCGGGGTGCTGGTGGCACTGTTCAGCCGCGGCGTCGGCGGCGCGTGATCCGCGACAGCACGATGGCGAGTCGAATTGTCCACGGGTTTGGAGGTGACGAACGCGGACGTCATGTGCACTCGTTGTGTATTCCAAGCGCGGCCCCCGTATCGACGGCGCGCTGCCCGCACACTTTCAGGCACGTGCGAGCAGGAGGGACAGCAGCCCCAGCAGCATGAGCAGCGCCACCCCGGCGACGCTCCATGCGCGCAGCCCTCCTTCCATTCGGGCGGTGCCGAGCCGGGACCATGCCACGAGCGCCGGTGCGAGGCGCACGACGGGAATCCGAGCGACATGGCCCCTTGCAGTGGCGAGCCAATGCAGCGCACGCTCTATCGGCAACAGCAGGTCCCCCGGCGGGATCGGCGGCACCCGGGCCAAGACGCGCCGCAAGGGCGGCAGCATGACGAGCGCGACGATGAGGGCGCCTGCGGCAACCGGCCACAGACCCGACCACAGCCCGCCAGGCGCGAGCGCCTGCGCCAACAGCTCTGGGGCCCTGGGCCATGACACGGTGTGGGCCAGCCATGCAAAACCGAGCAGCCATAGCAGCCACAGCAGCCACCACGCCCGCCACAGGCCGGGCGCGACGGCTTGCGTCGGCGCGCGTGCGCCGGCCGTGATGAACAGGAAGCGGATCATCAACACGCTGGTGCCCACGGCCGCCAGCGGCAGCAGCCACGCCAGCCAGTGCGGCCAGGGTGCGGGAAGCATCGCCAGCGCATCCTTCAGATGGGTCTTGGCGAGCGCCCCACTTGTCAATGGCGCACCGGCCAGGCTCAGGGCCGGCAGCAATTGGCCGAGGAGTATCCCGGGCCCGGCCCCTGCGGCGCGTGCCGCCAGGCCGACACCGAGGAACAGCAGACCCTTGGCGAACGCATGGTGCAGCGCATACAGCGTTACCGCCGGCAACAGCGCCGGCCAGGCCTGCGGTGCCAGCAGACCGGCTCCGACGCCGACCGACATCAGACCCATCTGACTGATGCTGGAGTAGGCGAGCAGCACCTTGGGCTCGCGCTCGGTCACGCCGATCACCACGCCGTAGAACGCCGCGAGCAGGCCGGCGGTGATCAGCAGCGCACCGAGTTCGGGCAGCGCCACCCCACCCAGCGGCAGGAAGCGCAGCCAGCCGAGCAAGCCGGCCTTGATGATCGCGCCCGAGAGCACCGCGCTGGCCGGTGTTGGCGCGACCGGATGCGCCAGCGGTAGCCACAGGTGCAGTAGCACGGCGCCGGCCTTGACGCCGAAGCCCGCGAGCAGCCATGCGGCGACCGTGCTGCGCGTGGGTGCGCTGGTGATCACCTCGACCGCACGGACGATGTCGAGCGTGCCGGCCGCGTGCACCAGCAGCAGCAAACCCGTCAGCAGCATGGCCTCGCCGAGCACCGCCATGACGAGATAGACGCGAGCGGCGCGGCGCGCCGCGGCACTGCCGTCGTGCACCACGAGTCCGTAGGCGCAATAGGTCATGAGAGCGAAGAACAGATAGAAGCTGGCGACGTCTTGCGCCAGGATCAGCCCGAGGTTGCCGCACATGGTGAGCAGGAAGAAGCCGCTGAAGCGCGCGCGACCGGGGTCGCCAGCCAGGTAGGCGCGCGCGTAGATGCCTGCGGCCAACCACAGTGCCGCGGTGAAGAACAGGAAGGTCTGCGTCGTGGCGTCGAGCCCGAAGCGCGCGCCCAGCAGCAGCCACGGCGCCTCAAGCGTGAAGCCCGGTGTGCCGAAAAGCGCAAGCCCCAGCGCCGGCAGCGGCGCCCACGGCACCAGGGTGAGTGCCGCCGAGCGCGTGGTGCCGGGGTGCAACAGCGTGGCCAGTGCAAGCGGCAGCAAGATCGCCGCGAAGAGTAGCGCGCTCATCGTACGTACTCCCGCGTGGCAATCAGCTTCGCCCAGTCGAGGGGACTGAACGGCGTGGCGGCAAACAGCCCGGCGCCGACCGTGAGCAGCGCTGTCACCAGGGGTGGCCCGAGCAGCCGCCAATCGGTCTCCAAGCGGCCGCGCGGCATCTCGGCCGGCCAAGCGCCAGCCTGAGGCTTGAACCACGCCGCGTACAGGATCGGCAGCAGGTAAGCGGCGTTGAGCAGGCTGCTAACCACCAGCACGCCCAGCACCCATGGCATGTGCGCATCGAGCGCGCCCAGGCCGAGGGTCCACTTGCTGATGAAGCCCGCCATCGGCGGCACGCCGATCATGCCGAAGGCGGCGACGGTGAACGCCGCCAGAGTCCAGGGCATGCGACGCCCGACGCCGTCCATCTCGCTCACGCGGTGGATGCCGAGCGTCTCGGCCAGGTTGCCGGCGCAGAAGAAAAGCGTGATCTTCATGATGCCCTGGTGCACCAGATGCGCCAGGCCACCGACCGTGCCTATCGGCCCGAACACGGCCGTACCCAGAACGATGTAAGAAACCTGGCTCACGGTTGAGAACGCGAGGCGCTTCTTCAGGTCATCCTGCACCAGCGCGCGCAAGGAGCCATAGACGATGGTCACGCAAGCTGTGATCGCCAGCGGCACGAGCAGACCGAGGCTGGCGGCGAATTCGATGCCATAGACCTCGTACACCACGCGCACGATGCCGAATGCGCCGGCCTTGACCACGGCCACCGCGTGCAGCAGCGCAGAGACCGGAGCCGGTGCCGCCATGGCCACCGGCAACCAACCGTGCAAGGGCACGAGCGCCGCCTTCACGCCAAGGCCGGCGATGAGCAGCACGAAAATCGCGCGCAGCGCCCCGTGTTGCCCGCTTGGCAATTGCGAGAGCACGCCGCCGCGCGCGAACTCGACTGGTCCCACCAGGCTATAGAGCCAGGCGATGCCGACCAGCAGCACCGCGCCGCCGGCCAGCGTGTAGGCGAGATAGACCTTGCCGGCGTGTAGTGCGGTGTCGGTGCCGCGGTGCACGACCAGCGGATAGGTTGCGAGGGTCAGCAATTCGTAGAAGAGAAAGAACGTGAACAGGTTGCCGGCCAGGGCGATGCCCGTGGCGGCGGTGATGCACAGGCTGAAGAAGCCGAAGAAGCGCGAGCGCTGCGGCGAGCCCTCCAGATAACCAATGGCGTACAGCGTGGTGAGCAACCACAGCACGGCCGAGAGCGATATGAACAGCATCGCCAACGGGTCGGCGCGCAGCACGAAGTCGATCCCTGGCAGCAGTTCGTAGCGCGTTTCGTAGTGGTGGTCCCTGGAGACGCCCCAAAGCATGGCCGCGACCAGCAGCAGCTTGAGCGTCGCGCCACCGAGATTGAGCGCGCTGCGCAAGCGATGGCGCCGCTCGCCGAGGAAGAAGACCGCCAGGCCAGTGGCCAAGGAGATGGCCAGCACCAGCAGCGGCACAGCCTCGCTCAAGCGCATCGGTGTACCCGGCGCGCCGCGCGCGGCCCCTGCGCGAGGGGGCATTCGCGTTTGGGGCACCGTGGTGCGCTCACGGCCGATCCCCGCGGAGCAGCGTAAGCGCGGCGGTGGCGACAAAACCGAGCGCCAGCGCTGCCCCAGCCAGGGCCAGGGCACTGAGCTCGAGCGTGCGCGGCACAGGCTCGAAGACCTGGCCGTGCCGCGCGGGCCTGAAGGCACGGCGCAGGACGCGAAACACATAAGCCGCGGTCAGCAGCCCGCCCAGGATCATGGCCACGATCCACCACCATTGCCCGGATTTGAGTGCGGCTTCAAGCAGCAGCCACTTGGCAATGAAACCGCCTGAAGGCGGCAGGCCCATGAGCGAGACGCTGGCCAGGGCGAAGGCTACGAAGCTGATCGGCAGGCGCGCGCCCATGCCGTCGAGGCCGCAAATATCGTCGCGCCCCATCGACAGGATCATGGCGCCGACGGCGAGGAACATCGCGCTCTTGGCCGCGGCGTGCGACAGCGCCTGCATCACGCCCCCGGCAAGCGCGCTGGCCGCCACGGTGGCGCTGGTGTGGGTCACGAGCGGAAAGAGCAAGAAGAGGTAGCCGATCTGCGCCACCGTCGAATACGCGACCAGCATCTTGAGCTTGTCCTGGTGCAGCGCCAGCACCGAGCCCCAGATGATCGCCGCCGCGCCGAGCCCGCCGAGCAACTGGCTGGCGGCTGGTGTTGCGAGCGCGCCGAACAGATCGAGCCACAGCCGCGCCAGCAGATAGAACGAGGCCTTGATGACCAGCGCCGAGAGCAGGGCGCTGACCGGGGCGGCTGCCCCACCATGTGCCGGCGGTAGCCAGAAGTGCAGTGGGAAGAGCGCGCTCTTGATGATCAGCCCCAGGACCATGAGCGCGGCGGCCAGCCAGGCATGCGGCGCGCTCGTGAGTTGCGCCGCGAGCAGCGCGATCGACAGCGTGCCGTGAGCGCCATAGAGCAGCGCCACGCCCAGCAGATACAACAGCGAACCCGCCAGTGCCGCGAGCAGGTAACGCAAGCCTGCGGTGATGGCGGGCACGCCACCGGCCATCGCGACCAGCCCCACCGCCGCGAGCCCGAGCAGCTCAAGCGTGACGTAGAGATTGAAGAGGTCGGCCGAGAGATACAGCGCGTTCATCGCGCCAATCAGAAACCATGTTAGCGGCCAGAACGTCGCAGCGCCCGGTTGGCGTTCAAAGTAGACACGCGCATACAGGCCAACCGGCAGCACCACCGCAGCGGTCATCAGCAGCATGAGCGCGGACAGACCATCGGCGTGGAGCTCGATGCCCAGCGGCGCCGCCCAGCCGCCGAGTGCTTGGTGCCGTGCGCCGCCGTCCATCACTTGTAGGGCCAGCAACGCCGCGACGAGCAAGCCCAGCGCGAGCCCCGCTGGAGCGATCACACGTGCGGCGCGCGGGCCCAGCAGGAACGAAGCCGTCGCGAATGCGAGCGGCAGCGCGATCAGCCAGGCGAAGGTGTCGATGCCGAGGATCGCTTGCATGCCCGCCGTTCAGTCCGTCTCGTCGAGCGTGGTTGCGCCCGACAGTGCGAAGAGCCGGCGCATCAGCGCCAAGGCGAGCGCGGTCGCGCTCACCGCCACCACGATGCCGGTCAGCACCATGGCCTGTGGCACCGGATCGGCGGAACCCGTGCGCTGCGCCAGGCCGACCAGGACCAGGAACACACCGCTGCCCATGATGTTGAGGGCAAGAATTTTTCGCAGCAGGTGTGCATGCACGACGAGCGCATACAGGCCCAGCGCAATGAGCGCGGCGCCTGTGAAGGCGTACAACAGTCCCGTGCTCATCAACGGCCCGGCGCCGGCGCGGCGCTGAACAGGCCCAGCAACATCAGCCCGATCGAGACCGACAGCGTCGCTTCGATCAGTAGAATCAACTCACCGGCCCAGGCGCGTGGAAGTTCGAGCAGCACCCCGCCGGCGAGTGAGGCGCCGAGCGCAACGCCCAGGAACACCACCAGGCCGAGGAGCAGGCCGATGCGCGTGAGCGCGGACGGCGGCAGCGCCAGGGTCCACAAGCTGGTCAGCCGCAGCAGTACGCCCGCCGCCGCCAGCACGGCGCCGGCCTGAAATGCGCCGCCGGGTCGGTGCGCGCCGGCCCACAGCAAGTAGCCCGCCAGGACCACCATCACAGGTACCAGCAGATGCACCAGCGCCGCGAGCACCGGGGTCGGGCCGGTCGCGGGCGGGCCTGCGTCATGGTCGGCCCGCGCACGCAGCGCCAGCACCCCGAACACCGCGAGCAGCAGCACCGCGATCTCCAGCAGCGTGTCGTAGGCGCGGAAGTTGAGCAACACGGCCGTGACCGGATGGCGCACCCCGCTGTCGGCCAGATGCTGCTGGACGGATTGTGCGAGCCGTGTCGTGGGTGAGGGCAGATCGAACATCACCACAGCCAGCGCGGCACCGAGCAGCGTCACTGCCACCAGCGTCACGATCCGGATCGCTGCGGGGGTCTGCCCGCTCGATGCGCTCATGGCTTGTCCGCGCTGTGCTGCCAGCCGCGCCGCAGGTGGCCGACGGCGTCGAGCAACAGTGCGCCGCTCAGGCCGGCACCGATCGCCGCCTCGGCCAGCGCGAGGTCGGGCGCCGCCAAGCGGGCCCAGGCCAGCGCCATCAGCAGGCCGAAGACGATGAACAGAACGGCCGCTTTGAAGAGGTCGGAACTGGCGAGCGTGCGCCACGCAACCCAGATGAGCATCGCCGCGAGCAGCGCATCGAGCAGCCAGCCTGCCATGGTCATGGCGGCCCCCCTGGCTCGCGCTGCCACGGGCGCACGCCGCTTTCGAGCGCGTTGTGCGCCACCAGGTAGCCGATGGCGGCGCTCGCCGCGAGCGCCAAACCCCAGATCAGCGCGAGCTTGAGAACCTCGGCGAGCGAACCGGCTTGCAGCATGAGCGCCAGCACCACGAATCCGAGCCCCAGATTGTCCACCTTGGTGAGCGCGTGCAGGCGCGTGTACACGTCCGGAAAGCGCAGCAACCCGACGGTACCGGCGAGAAAGAAGAACGCCCCGGCGCTGAGCAGCACCACGCTCAGAAGGTCGAGCATGCTCACCAGGCAAGCTCCGTGCTGTGCAATTCGGCATGGCGCATGGGGTGGCCCGGCAAGCTCATGGAGATTTCCCCTCGCCGGCGCGGTGGGCCACGCGCTTGACGAATGCCACGGTCGCGAGCACCGCGAGTGCAGCGAACACCATGGCCACGTCACGCAGCGCCGGCATGGCCTGTGCCTCGGCAAGCAGCAGCAGCGCAGCCACGCCGGTGGTGCCGAACAGTTGCGCCGCCAGCATGCGGTCGGCCGCCGTCGGCCCGCGCAGGATGCGAGCCAGTCCGACCGCGATGTTCAGCAGCAGAAACACGGTGAACGCAAGAAAAATCGGTTCCATCACGACCCCAGGTTCAAAAATTTGCTCGGCAGGAGGCCTTGGCTCCAAGGCATAGCTCAGACTTTAGGGCCATTGCTGCTTGCGAGCAAGTCAGGCAAGGACTGACCGAACAGCGCCGCGATGCGCACCTCGGCGGCGCGCAGTTCCTGCTCGATCGGCAAGCTCGCGTCGAGTACGTGCACACGCAATCGGTCACCGGTCAGGTCGGCGCTGAGTGTTCCTGGCAGCAGGCTCAGGGTGTTGGCAAGAAACACGCGCGCCGGTTCTGAGGTCAGACGCAGGCTGTAATCGAGCAGTGTCGGCGCAAGCGGTAGGCGCGGTGAGAGCGCGCGGCGCGCCACATCAAGGCCGGCGCGCACTGAGCGGAGCGCGAAAAACCCGGCGAAGCGCGCCAGCGCCAGCGGCCTGAGCCGCACACATCGCGTGGGTTGCAGGGCTACGCTGGCGCCTGCGGCGAGCAAGACGACCGGCGCGCCGAACGCCCACGCCGTCCCGTCGGCCAACGTCCACCACAGCGTGGCGAGCAACGCCGCGCGTGCAAGCAGCATGCCAAGAATGGGCGCTCCAACCGGGTTCTTCATGTCCGCGCGGCCAACGTCTCGGCAGTACGACAGGCGAGCCTCATTGCCGGCGAGTCCGGCGAACCCGAACGAAAAGCTTGCGTGCCTCTTCCGTCCACAGCACCAGGCTGGCCACCGCCACAATCGGCAGCAGATCGGCCAGCGCGATCGGCACGGTGTGGAACAACTCGTTCAGGGGCGGCCAATACAGCACGGCACCCTGCAGGACGATGCTCAAGGACAGCCCGCCCAGCAGCCAGTGATTGCGGAAAATCCCAAGTTGCAGCGCCGAGCGCGTGGCCGACTGGCAGTTCAGCACGTTGAACCACTGGCATACCGCCAGCACGGTGAAGGTCTCGGTGCGCACCATTTCGTAGGGCATGCCAGAGGCCTGGCGCCAAACGAACCAGCCGAAGGTCGCCAGCGCGATCACGGGCGTCATCAAGGCCACGCGCCATAGCATTTCGCTGCTGAGCAGGCGGTCGTTGCGTGGCACTGGCGAGCGCTTCATCTCGTCGCCTTCGGGCGGGTCCATCACCAGGTTCACGGTCACCGTGCCCTCGGTGACGATGTTGATCCACAGGATTTGCACCGCTGCCAGCGGCAAGCGGTAGCCCAGCAGCAGGGCCAGCAGCAGTACCAGCACCTCGGCCATCGAGGTGGCGAACAGGTACAGGATCACCTTCTTCAGGTTGCCATAGACCACCCGGCCTTGTTCGACCGCATGGACGATGGTTGCGAAGTTGTCGTCGGTGATGACGATTTTGGCCGCGCTCTTGGCCACCTCGGTGCCGGTGATACCCATCGCCACGCCGACATCGGCGCGCGCCAGGGCCGGTGCGTCGTTGACGCCGTCGCCAGTCATGGCCACCACGTCGCCGCGCGCCTGCAACGCCTGCACGATGCGCAGCTTCTGTGCCGGGTGCACCCGCGCGAAGACGGCGATGCGGTCCAGGCCTTCTTGCAGTTCGGCCTCGTTCATGCGCTCCAGCTCGGCGCCATCCACCGCGCGGTCGCCGTCGCGTGCGATGCCGAGTTCGCGCGCGATCGCCATGCCGGTCAGCTTGTGGTCGCCAGTGATCATGATCGGCCGGATGCCGGCCACGCGGCATTCAGCCACGGCTACCTTGACCTCCTCGCGCGGCGGGTCGATCTGGCCGATCAGCCCGAGCAACGTGGCACGGCCAGCCAGGGCGTCGAAGCCGCCAGCCAGCGAATCGTCCCCCACCGACGCCACGGCGAGCACGCGCAGCGCCTGGCCGGCCATGGCTTCAGCGGCTTCACGGGCCGCGTGCAGCGGCGCCTGACCGTCGGCTACGCACAGGCGCAGCACGGCCTCGGGCGCGCCCTTGATGAAGACGTGCCTGGGCGCCTCCGAGACGTTGTGGCGCGTGGCCATCATCTTGGTGTCGGAGTCAAACGGCAACTCGGCTTGGCGCGGCCACTGCTGGCGAAGTGCCTGGACGTCGATGCCAGCCTTGGCGGCGACGACCAGCAGTGCGGCCTCGGTTGGGTCGCCCAGCACGCTCCACTGTGCCAGGTCGTCCCGCGGGGGCACCAGTTCGGCGTCGTTGCACAGCGCGACGGCCTGCAATAGCGCCGTGATGGCCAAGCCGGCATCGCCGTGCGGAAGATTGATCGGCACACCCGCTTCGCTGAGCACACCTTGCGGCGCGTAGCCCACCCCCGAGACAGCGATGGAACGTCCACCGGGCAGCCACAGTGCGCTGACGGTCATCTCGTTGCGCGTCAGCGTGCCGGTCTTGTCGCTGCAGATCACGGTGGTCGAACCCAGCGTTTCCACCGCGGACAGCCGGCGGATGATGGCGCCGCGCCCGGCCATGCGCTGCATGCCCACCGCCAGTGCAATCGTCATCGCCACCGGCAGGCCCTCGGGCACCATCGACACCATCTGGCTGATCGCCACCATCAGCACGTCGGCAAAGGGCAGGCCGCGCAGCAGGCCCAGGCCGACCACGACCACGAACAGCACCAGCGCGCCGCCCACCAGGTAGCGGCCGAACTGCGCGATGCGCAGCTCCAGTGGCGTCTTGGGCTCTTGGGCGCCTTCGGTCATGCGGGCAATGCCACCGACCTCGGTGTGTGTGCCCGTGGCGGTGACAATGGCGCGCGCCCGGCCGGCCGTGATGTAGGTGCCCGAGAACACCATGTTGCGCCGATCCGCCAGGCCGGTGGCCTCAGGCAGGGCCGCCACGCCTTTGGACACCGGCACCGATTCGCCGGTCAGCGCCGCCTCGGCCACCTGCAGTTGGGCTTGCTCGATCAGCCGGGCGTCGGCGCCGACCGCGTCGCCGGCGGCCAGCAGCAGCAGGTCGCCGGGCACCAGTTCACGTGCCGCAATGGACTGCTCGTGATCATCGCGCAGCACCCGCACCTGCAGGGCCGAGAGTCGGCGCAGGGCAGCCATCGAGCGCTCGGCACGGCCTTCCTGGTAGGCGCCGATCAGGGCGTTGACCAACACGACGGCGAGGATCACCGCCGCGTCGCCCCAATGGTCCATGCCGGCGGCCAACGCCGCCGCGACGAACAGGATGTAAATCAGCGGACTTTTGAACTGGCGCAGGAACACCATCAAAACTGATCGCTTAGGTGGCTCGGGCAAGGCATTCGGGCCGTGCTCGGTGGTGCGTTGTGCGACGGCCTGCGACGACAGACCGCGCGCCGCGTCGCTGTTCAGGCGCTCCAGGACCGAGGCGGTGTCAAGGGCGTGCCAAGGTGCGGGCGTGTTGATGGTCATGAATGCGGTTTCGTCCAAGCAATGGAACGTGCGGTGTCAACGGGCCCCCGCCGGGCGGGTTCGGTAAAAACGTAGCGGTGCGCCGGCCTCGCTCTGCGGCGCTGCCTGCAGAATCGACTTGCGAATACGCCCCACGACATGCATCTCGCAGGGTTTGCAGTCAAAGCGCAGCGTCAGTTTTTCCTTCCCGTTAATCAGCGTTAGCGGTTCGGCCTTGACCGTGCCTTGCACGCCAGTGACGCCTTTGGCCTGTTTGGGGCACAGGCTCAGCGAGAAACGCACGCAGTGTTTGGTGATCATCAGGCTGACTTCACCCGGCTCCTCATGGCTCTCGTAAGCGGCGTCAATCACCTTGACGCCGTGGCGCGCATGGAAGTCGCGGGCTGCGGTGTTGTACACGTTGGACAGGTAGCTCAAGGTGTCCTCTGGGTAGGGCGCGGGTGGCTCCACGGGCACGGCTCGCAAGGGCCGCTGGTAGGCGGCCGCCCGCGCCGCTTGCAGTTGGCCCACCGCCTCGCGGCGCAGCGGGTTGAGCAGCGAGGCGGGCACAAACCAGGGCTGCGACAGCTCAAGGGTGATGGGCTGCGACGATGTGCCCAGGCAGAAGTCGCTGCCACCAAACCTCGACAGGTGCTCGCGTAGTGCGGCCCTTGCCCGTGCCGGGTCCTTGGCCGGCATCTTGTCGAGCACCGCCGTGGCGTGGCCCTGGTGGCCATCTTCATCGGTCAGCGTCAGGGCCAGTCCGTCTGGGGTCTCCTCAAGGGTCACCCAGACACCGATGCGCCGGTCGCTGGAGGCTCGCTCCAGGGCGCGCACCCAGCTCATGTCGCGATTGCGGTTGAGTGCCGTGCCCAGCCGCAGGTCTTTGAGTTCGACGAGCGGGTCTTTGGGCACCACGCGCCACTTGCCGGCGCCGGCCTTGCCAACCGGCTTGGCGGTGTTGAGCGCCATGCCCACCAGTTCCTGCTGCAAGTCGAAGTAGCACAAGCCGTCACCGTTGTGCAGCACGGCGCCAGGGTCATTGGTTTGCAGCTCGACCCAGTCCGCGGCGACCTGGCTGACATACCCCAGGGGCACGCCGGGGTTCTTGGGGGTGTCCAGCGCGGCCACGTCGATGTGTCGTTGATTGACGAAGTAGTCGGTGAACTCGCGATTGAAGTTCTGGTTCGGGTCAGGCGTGAAGGTAAACGTGGTGCTGCCGCTGGAACTGCGCGACAGGGGGCGCCCGGTCACTTCGCGCGCTTCGATCAGTTGATCGAGCAGCTTGCGGTAATGCGCGGTGATGTTCTTGACATAGGCCAGGTCCTTGTAGCGGCCCTCTATCTTGAAGCTGCGAATACCCGCGTCGACCAATGCCGACAGGTTGGCGCTCTGGTTGTTGTCCTTCATCGACAACACATGTTTGTCGTGCGCCACAAAACGGCCCTGTCCATCGACCACCTGGTAGGGCAGGCGGCAGGCCTGGCTGCAGTCGCCCCGGTTGGCGCTGCGCCCGGTGTGGGCGTGGCTGATGTAGCACTGGCCGCTGTAGGCCACGCACAGGGCGCCGTGCACAAAATATTCCAGCGTGCAGTGGGTCTGTGCCCGGATGGCGGCGATCTGGTCCAGGTTGAGCTCGCGCGCCAGCACGATCTGCGACAGGCCCACATCCTGCAGGAAGCGCGCCTTCTCAGGCGTGCGGATGTCGGCCTGGGTGCTGGCGTGCAACTGGATTGGCGGCAGATCGAGCTCCAGCAGGCCCATGTCCTGGATGATCAGGGCATCGACCCCGGCGTCGAACATCTGCCAGGCCAGCTTGCGCGCGCCATCGAGTTCATCGTCGCGCAGGATGGTGTTGAGGGTGACGAAGATTCGGGCGTTGAAGCGGTGCGCGTGCCGCACTAGCCGCGCGATGTCGCTGGCGCTGTTGTCGGCATGGGCACGCGCACCAAAGGACGGGCCGCCGATGTAGACCGCGTCGGCGCCGTGGTTGATGGCCGCGATGCCGATGTCGGCGTCGCGCGCGGGGGAAAGCAGTTCCAGTTGGTGGTTGGGGACAGACATGGTCCCGATTATGGCCAGCGCCAGCCAACTCGGTGGTCAAAGGAGTTCGGCGCAGAATGCGGCGAGATCAGTGCGCTGAACAGGAATAGGTGTTCAGAACGACCCGCATCAGTGGCTACGCACCCACTGCACCGCGTCCTCGATGAATCGGGACAAGTCCCCCTTTCGTCCGTCACCTTGGCTGGCAAGGTACATGCGGACCGATTGATCAGTGTCTGGCGCTGCCTCGCATGTCGGCAGTCAGCCAATCAAGCCGCGAGCAATTGCCCTTCAAGCGAATTCTGAATGGCTATGGGCGCGAACATCTCCGCCGGATACAGGTAGCTTTCACCTGATTCGTCGACGACTCGAATCATGCCCAGCGCTTGTGCCTTGGCGTCGTCTACCAAGGTGTAGAGCTTGCGCGCCTCCAAGGATGCCTCATACCCCGCATTCTTGATGCAAACCGTCCATTTCATAGCAATTCCTTGATTTTGATTTCAACTTTGCCAATGCCGTGTGCCTCGTACCACTGTACTTCCGCGCCAAGGATTTCTCCAGTTGTCAGCATACGAATGCGCGCCAGTCCTTTGCACTTTTTCCAGTTCTTGCCGCCATAGGTGTCGATCAGGCGATGCAATTCACGTGTTTTGAGCCTTCGGCAAAGGCCTCTCGGTGTGTGATTTCGCCCGCCAGTTCCCAATTCATGCCCGCTCCAAAGTTTGTTGCTGATACCGTGTCCACATTTCGTTGGAACTGAGCATCACGACCGCCAGCTTGTCTCTGGTTCTACCCCTTCTCGCTGCGCTCGCAAAGTCGGCTTCTACAGTGCCCGACAGCCGCACCGCCAGCGAGTTGGGCGTGGTCGGCTCCCCATTTGAGGAAGGACGGTGTCCGCGTTGCGCAACTCTCGCCAGCGCAATCGAATCGAATCGGGAGGATCAAGTCTCGATCAGCGCCAAGCCAGGTACACGGCGGAAATCGCGACCGTTTGCCGTCACCAGTGTGGCGGTCTGAAGTAACGCGGTGGCGGCGATCAATGCATCCGGCAACTTCAACCCGGTTTCACGTCGAATCCGCGCGGCTTCGTCGGCGACTGCCGCGTTCACGCTCACCAATTGACAGGCATCCAGAAGCGCGCGTGCCGCGTCGAGGGAGGAGCTTGTGTGTTCGGGCCACGCCAGCACTTCCGCGCGAACGATAGCGGAAATATGGGCAAGACCGGCTTGCAGGTGCACATTGAGCAATTCGATGGTTTCCGCAGGCAACGCGTCGTTCAAAAACAGGATCAGGACGCTGCTGTCAAAAACCATCGCCCGATCTTGCGCCGATTCCGTGGCCACCATTCAGCGCTCCCATTCCTGACGGGATTTAGCCAACTCGGCCAGTACCAGTTCACGTTTGCCGTGCCCCAGCGCACCGCGAGCGCGGCGCAGAATATCTGCCAGAGTCGACGGTGGCGCCTCGTTTGGCTGTTCGTCCAGTACCACAAGGACGCGGCGCGGGTTCGATTGCGGTGGCGGGGCCGTGCCGAGCCAGATCACTTGGTTGCCCTGCAATTGGGCCTCATAGCTGTGCAACATGGGTCTGGCCTTTCATTGTGGATTCGTTAATTTTAGTGAGTTCACGAATTGCAGGGAGCCGTGCTTCGATTCATTTCAGAGGGCGTCATGCGCGCCAGCGGACCTCGCCATCCGTGACCACCTGCTGGGCGCGCCCCAGGGCTTCGAGGGTGTCGAGAATGCGGGGCAGACTCTTCTTCCACGCACCACGGCCGGTGAAATTCGCAGCCAACTCGGGCAGTGACAAGGCAGCACTGGCGCTGGCCAGCACGTTTGCAACGGCGCGAACTTGCTCGGGCAGCGCGGCGGGCCAGGGTAGGGCGGCAGCGACCGCGACCGCGGCGACCGGGGTGGCTGTCCCGATGGTCGCTTCAGCGGGTGTGTCAAGTGCCAAATCGGTCTGTAACGCTTGCTGTGATTGATCAGGTAGCTCCTGATTGGATAGCGTTTGGCTGACGGCCGGGTGTTGGAACTCTGGCCTTAACCAGCGCACACGCCCGGCCCTTTCTTCCGCCGCGCGTTGGGCGTTGAGCGCCACCAGGCGCGACAGCAGTTCTTCCGTGGCGGGTTGGTCGCTCCAGCCATAGGCCGCCAGCACGGCGGCGTCCAGCTCGTCGTGCAGGTCTTTGAGCACGCCGACCAGGCCTTGGGTGTGAATGGCTTTCTCTTTGGAGGTCAGCGGGCGGCCTTCGCGCAGGGCTTCGAGGACGTTGTAGAGGCCGGTTAGGGTCAGGGGCTTGTTCTCGTCTGTTTGGCCGCTGTGTTTGCCGGTTGGGCCAATGTGTTTGCCTGCTGGCGGCGCGTCAGCCGGGCACTGCGGGGGCCTCATACTCGCTGCGCTCGCCAAATCGGCTCCCACAGCGCCCGACTGCCGCACCGCCAGCGAGTTGGGCGTGGTTGGCGTGGTGGCTTGAGAAGACGGATGACGCAGTACGCGTTTGCGGTGGGCGTCGATTTGTTCGGCCAAGTTGCTAATCTTCTCGCGCAACGCGGGCATCAGTCCGGTCCGCTCGGTCAGCGCGACGGTGACTTCGCCGAATTCGCCGGTTTGCTCAGCAGTGACGCTGAGCAGTCGGGCGGTTGTGTCGCTCGCAGTGGATTGGCGCTTCGCTCGCAATGACGGGACTGGTCGCAGCCTTGCCATCGCCTTCACCAACCGTCATGGCAATGCGCACCGTTGCGCCATTGGCACTGTCCGCCAACCCGTCAGCGCGAGACTTGCCAGCGAGAGACATGACGACCATCTCGGGAAAGCCAGAGACGAAGCCCGGCTCCACCAGTACATCACGAAATCGGCGCTCTCGGGCACCTCGGGCCAGGCGGCTTGCCGGGGCAAGATGTACTTCCACTGCGGTACTTGTGCCGCCTCGTCGGGCACCAGCGCGCCGGTGACCGGGTGGGTCTTGAAGGCGCTGCCGTCCCAGCGGGTGAGCAACTGACCGTGCGGGTCATGGGCCAGCTCGGACTCGTCACTCTCCAGCACCGCGTCGCGGTGTTCGATATTGCCGAAGTCGTGTACCACCGGCTCGGCCACGGCCTTGTTGCCACGGGTGCGGATGTGCCACTGCAGGTAACCAATCCACAACACCAGCTCGGCCGGCGCGGCGGCGCGCTCATTCGCCGCTGCGGCTGAACTCGGCGTAGACCTCGATCACCACCAGCAAAAAGGGCGGGCGCCCCTCGGTGGCGTTTGTCAAAAACTTACAATGCGCCAGTGTTTACCCTGCCTCTTTTGTCTCATGCCCCCGCGCTGCCTCGGCTGGCTCAGGCCCGCTTGTTGGCCAGTCTGGCCGATACCCCCGTGGTGCTGATTCAGGGCCCGCGGCAATGCGGCAAGACCACCCTGGCGCGCACCGTGGCCGCGCGCGCCGGCTACGCCTACGTGACCTTTGACGATGACAAGCAACTGCTGGCGGCCCGCGCCGATCCACAAGGCTTCGTCAATGCGCTGCCGAACCGGGTGGTGCTCGATGAAATTCAACGCGTGCCGGAGATATTTACCTCGCTCAAGCTGGTCGTGGACCGGGACCGCCAGCCGGGCCGGTTCTTGCTGATCGGCGCGGCCGACGTGTTGTCGCTGCCCAAGCTTGCGGATTCATTGGCCGGGCGCGTTGAAATCATCCGTCTGCACCCCTTGGCGCAGATCGAGTTGCGCCAGCAAATTGCGTTCTTTCTGGACCGGCTGTTTCGCGCTGATTTCAGGCTGGCGCCGGTGGAGCGCATGACCCAGTCGCTGGCTGAGCTGGTGGTGGCGGGCGGTTTTCCGGCGGCGCTGACGCGTGAGCCCGCGCGACGCCGGGATTGGTACCAGGCCTATGTGCAGGCGCTGATTCAACGCGACGTGCGTGACCTCGGCCCGGCTGCGGCAGTCGATGTCATGCCGCGCTTGTTGGAGGTGGCTGCCGACCAGACTGCATGCCTGCTGAACCTGGGCGAGCTTGCCGCTCCCTTTGGGCTAAGCCGCCCCAGGGTTCGGAGCTACCTGGGATTGCTGGAGCGGGTGTTTCTGGTCGACGTGCTGCCGTCGTGGCAGACGCGGCAGAGCGAGCGCCTGGTCAAGACGCCTAAACTCCATCTGGGCGACACCGGGCTTGCCAGCACGCTGCTTCGACTGGACTCGCCGGCCCTGCACACCGACCGGGGCCGCTTGGGGCAGTTGCTCAAGACCTTTGCGCTTCAGGCATTGCGGCGCCAGGCCACGGCCCAGCCGCAACCGATCACGTTTTCGCATTGCCTGCATCGTGATGGCTGCGAGGTCGACATTGTGCTGGAGC
>JAUXWC010000306.1 GCA_030685025.1 Rhodoferax sp. | reverse complement strand
TGGCCACGCCCTCTTGCCAAAACTTATCCTGGGGGTGAAGTTCACCAACGGGCTGGAGGTCATCGCCAAGGCGAACGACCTTCAGACCGCAACCGCCGCCGCCTGACAGATCAGGCCGTCACCAACTTTGGCCGATAGCTCACGATACCGGGATGAAACTGCTGTGGCACCGGCCTAGAACGGCCTCGGTGGCCTTTGACGTGGTGCTGGCGGCGAGCTGCCTCGATTTTGGGGGCGGCTTTCAAAAGGGAATATCGTCGTCAAAATCTGTTTTAGCTGGTTTGGTGGCGCGGAGCTTCTCTTGCGTGCGGCTGTCCGCCAGAAGCAGGTCATTGATCTCCTTTGCGATATCCTCGGCGGTGCGGCTTCTGCGAGGCAAGGATTGATGCCGTGATATGAAGCCTGTCGGCTGCTCTCCCATTTCGAACGAGATGATTTTAGCGCCTCGGCCAAGCGCAAATCCCACCTCTTGTTGTGTGAAAGTGCTCTGCGAAAACCCCGCGGTGTGTATTGCCACCATGGCATCCATGGTGTTCAGACCGCGCATGACCTCCTCCTGCCATTCAAGCGTTGGGTGGATGTCTTCATGCGCTACAAAACCTGCAATACCGTAAGGAGCAAGGCACTCCTTCAATCGAGTTGCCTTCACCTTGTCCCTGGAGATGTGGCTTATGAAGAGCCGGAAGAGGCTCGTTCCCTGCCAATTCCGTGGTGGGGTGGCATCAGCTATGGCCGATGTGCCCTGAGCCAGTTCAAGCTCTCTGGCAATCTGTAAGATTGTCTCGTCTGAGTGACCTCGAAGCGCGTTCTTAGCATATAACCGCTTGCTGTTAATCGAGATGGGGGTGGTCTCGACGTCAAACTCAGCAAGAAAAATATCTATTTCGGCGAAAGAAAAACGCGTCTGTAATTCGCTACCGATCCTCTCCATCAAGGCAAGTTTTTCTGAGATGCGCATGGTGCCGTGCTCTCGCTCGTAAGCCTAGTCCCCTCAGGACAGCTTTCCGTTGAAACTTACTCAAGTTTCACAGCGACGTCTCGAACGGCTTCCAGCCGGTGACCGGGTTGCCGCCCTTTGGGCCGCATCGAGCTCACGATCGAGGGCTGGCTCGTTGTGAAGAGCGACAGCCAGGCCTATGAATCGCGTACTCTGAAGGGCGCCAGATCGCTATGTGACCTGGGCCCGCGAAGTCGCAGACAGCTGTGGGAAGGCCTGACCGATGACCGAATCAAATCGCCCGAAGTGCGGCCAGTGCGATGGTAGGGGCTACATCTCACCTGGTGGCGGCCCGCCGTCGGTTTGCCCGTCATGCAAAGGCTCAGGAGAGCGGCCCGAGATGCGACCCCAGGGTGATCGACCGTCGCCGCGTGCCGATCTGCCACCAAGAAAGTGACTGACTAGCGGCGTCTGAATGTCTTTCTCCACAAAGCCTTCAAATCAAGACCGACGCCCCAAATGGCCGGTCTCAGCAAGAATATCTCTTCCTGCTTTTCCAGTTTTCCTTCAGCGGACAGTGTCGCCAGAGCGGTCTTGCGTGCCCAAAGATGATCCAGCGCCGTAAGCCTAATATTGGTTAGGACTTGAGCGACGGAGCTAGGCCTAAACTGAAAAACACTTACTTCGACCTTCAGCACTTCCCGAATTATTTGGGCCTGGTCAGGCAGCCGCATAGCGACGCTACCCTCGACTTTGCCAGCCACCGCTTCGAGTTCCGCCACGCCGTATCGAAGGGGGATTTGATTGACGAAGCCGAGTTTGGGATCGGTTAAGACTAGTGGCCGGCCGTGCTCGTCATGCCACTCTCCCGGCACGCTTCTGTATGTTGGGACGACAGTGCCTTTGTTCATTGAAGGATTGTCGTTGAAGTACCCCATCACTTCGAGCCGAAGCCACTCGGCCCAAGCTTGATCTGGCAGGGAGGTGGCCAGTCGCAGGGCAGCGGGAAGGCTTCTGCTCAAAGGTTCTTCTTCAGTTAACTTGACGACTTGATCGAACCCGCTCATTCGCTTCCCTCGCGCTGCCAGGCGACAAGTATGGCGCGGAATCGACTCGGAATTTAGCGAATGTCGATCGGTCTAAGCCCTTGTAATACAACCTCTCCGAATCGCCCGTCGGCAGCACACTTGATTCGGGGTTGTCACGCCAACCCGGTTTGTCCCGGCACTTGCAACACGCGTCGTCCCCCTACAATGACGAAAAGAGTTACGTCCGCGCCGGCTTGGCGCCTTCGAGCACGAGCAGCGCTTCCTGTGCAGGCTTAGCGCCATCGTCGATCCGCAGACAACCCGCGTTGAGTCCGTCACCCGGCGCCGTGTAGACCCTCCACGAACATATTTTTACATAAGCTTGTACTGCCTCTGAAGAAACGCCGAATGCAGTCCGCCGTGGGGCGGTCGGGCGGCGATATGCTGTGTGACTTGGGAAACTTCTGAACCGTTTCCGGCGACCATCAGCATGACGTGGTTTACCGGAATGGTCTTGAGCGTCTCCCGTTTCAACAGCTCATCAAAGACATTTTCCGGCTCACCTTCGGGAACGGTAATCCAGTATCTCAAGGCCTTGAGCATGCTCTGCGTTTCAGGGTCATACGCCTTGTAGTCGCCGGTGAGGTAGTGCGTTCCCAGCGTTTCGATCCTGGCGATGCAGATCGGCTCGCCCGCGCCTGCAGGATCTTCCGCGCTGTGGTCGGTATGCAGGCCGTGCGGTTGGGGCGCGGTGAATCTGCCGTACGAATAGTGCCCCTTGCGGTAGCGCGCTGACGGCACGAGGACGCCCATCATCTCATCGACGTCGTCATTATAGAGACGCACATAATTCGCCATCGTGTCGGGAGTATCGCTGGCAAACTTTTCTACAAACCAACTGTCATCGACAGCTACCGTTGTGACATCGTTGAACTGCGTCGCATGCTCATAAATCGCTTTGCTTGCAGCCTCGCGGAAGCGGGCAATGGGTATGGGCAAGTGCGTATGCGCCTCGCGATCGTTGAAATTCACCTGCAGGCGTTCAATGAGGGACCACTGCTCGGAAGAAAGCGGCAAGAGCTCCAGTATTTTCAGTCTGGGCTGCAAGGCCGTCCATGCCTCACGAAGAGAAGTCATGGCGCGCTACTCGCGCACCGGATGGCCTTCGAGCACCAGCGGCGCGTCCTGCGCGGGCTTGGCGCCATCGTCGATGCGCAGGCAGCCGGCGTTGAGGCCATCCCCCGGCGTCTTGTCGACCGGCGCGATGAAGAGCGCCGTCACCTTGAGGTCGCCGACCGCAAGCCGCGCCTCGGTCAGCCAGCGCGTGGCGCGGATCGAGGCGCCGGCCTTGTCGAGCCTGATCCAGCCGCAGAGGACCGCGCGCTCGCCCGA
This sequence comes from Rhodoferax sp., assembly GCA_030685025.1. Classification (GTDB taxonomy): domain Bacteria; phylum Pseudomonadota; class Gammaproteobacteria; order Burkholderiales; family Burkholderiaceae_C; genus Rhodoferax_D. The sequence continues at coordinate 1,291 of JAUXWC010000306.1, read as the reverse complement.
GCTGTCGATGCGGACATGGGCCGTGTCGTTGCCCTTGAAGGAGCCGGCGGCGCTGTTGACCCGCCATTCGAACGGCACCGCGCGGTAGAGCTTGGCGTCCTCGGCCGACACGTCGATGGTGCCGATGTAATCCGCCTTGGCGAGCGACGGATCGCGGAGCCAGCCCATCGACGATGCAATGCCGAACAGGACCAGGCCTCCGCCCAGCAGCAGGAACACCCAGCGGGGAATGCCCGACACGGTCAGGCCAGGATGGTGGTCAGGCCGCCGTCGACCACCAGCGTATGGCCGGTGATGTAGGCGCCGGCGTCGGAGGCGAGCAGCAGCAGCGCGCCGCGCAGGTCCTCCGGCTTGCCCCAGCGTGCGGCGGCGGTGCGCCGCTCGAGCATCGCGCTGAAATCCTTGTTCTGCTGCAGCGGCACATTGAACTCGGTGCGGATGTAGCCGGGCGCGATCGCGTTGGCCGTGACGTGGGGGCCGTATTCGGCCGCGAGGTTCTTGGTGAGGCCGATCAGCCCGTGCTTGGCCGAGACATAGCCCGCCACCGAGGCGCGGCCGAGGATCGCCATGACCGAGGAGATATTGACGATGCGGCCGTACTTGCGCGCCAGCATGTGCCGCCCGACCTCGCGCGCCAGCACGAACTGGCTGATCAGGTCGGTCTCGATCACCTTGCGGAAATCCTCGGTCGCGGTGTCGACGATATTCTCGCGATGGATGACCCCGGCGTTGTTCACCAGCACGTCGATCCGCCGATGCCGGCGTATGATGGTCTCGACCTGCTCGCGCACGGCCGCCTCGTCGGTGTTGTCGCGCGGCACGACATGGGCCTTGCCGCCTTTCTTCGCGATGGCCCGGGCCGTGGCCTCGAGTTCTTTCACCGTGCGGCCGGCGCAGAGCACCGTGGCACCGGCGCCGGCCAATGTGAGCGCCATGTCGCGGCCGAGGCCACGCGACGCCCCGGTCAGCAACACTACGCGGTTCTTCAGCGAAAACAGGTCTGCCATGGGGTGCTATCCTAGCCTATGAAGGGTGCCGCGAGATATCGGGGAGAAACGAGAGATGGCAAAGACGAACAAGGTGGCGATTGTGACGGGCTCGGCCACGGGCCTGGGCGCTGCCTGCGCGGTCGACCTCGCGGGACGCGGCTGGAATGTCGCCATCAATTACACCAAGAGCAAGAAGGAAGCCGACGAGACCTACGCCGCCGTGATGGCCAAGGGCGTCGACGCCATCCTCGTGCAGGCCGACATGGGCCAGGATGCGGACTGCCGCAAGCTCGCGGCCGAGA
>JAUXWC010000296.1 GCA_030685025.1 Rhodoferax sp. | reverse complement strand
TGGGCTTCAAAACCAGCGAGCTGACCAATCCCGTCAACAGCTTCTCCGGCGGCTGGCGCATGCGGCTTCAGTTGGCGCGCGCCCTGATGTGCCCGTCCGACCTTCTGTTACTGGACGAGCCAACCAATCACCTGGATCTGGACGCCCTGGTCTGGCTGGAGGCCTGGCTCAAGCGTTACGAAGGCACCATCGTCGTGATCAGCCATGACCGCGAATTCCTGGATGCGGTGACCAATGTCACCCTGCACATCGACGCATCCAAACTGGTGCGTTACGGCGGCAATTACAGCAAGTTCGAGGACATGCGTGCCGAACAGATGGAACTGCAACAAAACGCCTTCGCCAAGCAGCAGGACAAGATCGCCCACCTGCAAAAATTCATCGCCCGTTTCAAAGCCAAGGCGAGCAAGGCCAAGCAGGCGCAAAGCCGGGTCAAGGCCCTGGACCGCATGGAAAAAATCGCTCCGCTGCTGGCCGACGCCGACTTCACTTTTGAATTCAAGGAACCCGCCAATCTGCCCAACCCCATGCTGTCGATGCAGGGCGTGAGCTTTGGCTACCCGCCGCCCGAGGACAGCCCGCTAGGCACGCCGCCGACGGTGATCGTGCAGAAAGTCAACCGCTCGGTGCTCGCGGGCCAGCGCATCGGCATCCTGGGCGCGAACGGTCAGGGCAAATCAACCGTGGTCAAGACGATTGCCCGCGCCCTCAAGCCAGTCAGTGGCGAAATCACCGAGGGCAAGGGCCTGAACATTGGCTACTTTGCCCAGCAGGAGCTTGACGTTCTGCGCCCAGCCGACACGCCCCTGGAGCACATGATCCGACTGGTCAAGGACCTGACGACTGCGGGCAAGATGGCCGGCCAGGCCACACGCGAGCAAGACCTGCGCAGCTTCCTGGGCACCTTCAACTTCGGCGGCGACATGGTCAAGCAGGCCGTGGGTAGCATGAGTGGCGGCGAAAAAGCCCGTCTGGTGTTGTGCATGATCGTCTGGCAGCGGCCCAACCTGTTGTTGCTGGACGAGCCCACCAACCACCTGGATCTGGCCACGCGCGAAGCGCTGAGCATGGCGCTCAACGAATTCGAAGGCACCGTGATGCTGGTCAGCCACGACCGCGC